>CALMQC010000431.1 GCA_937871895.1 uncultured Roseateles sp.
GCCTCCCATGGACGCAACGTTGCCCACCAGTGATCGCAACAGCAATAGCCGCCGCGACTTCTTGAAGACCCAGGCCGCTGCCGCAGCGACGGCTGCCGCTGGCTTGCCGGTTGCGGTCCACGCAGCGCCTGCCGCCGCTGACACCGGCGTGCGCTGGGACAAGGCGCCTTGCCGCTTCTGCGGCACCGGCTGCTCGGTCGTCGTCGGTGTGCAGAACGACAAGGTCGTGGCCACCCAGGGCGACCCCGAGGCGCCGGTCAACCGCGGTCTCAACTGCATCAAGGGCTACTTCCTGTCCAAGATCATGTACGGGCAGGACCGCCTCACCACCCCGCTGCTGCGCAAGAAGAACGGGGTCTACGACAAGGACGGCGAGTTCACCCCCGTCAGTTGGGACGAGGCCTTCGACATCATGGCGGCCAAGTGGAAGACCGCGCTCAAGGAGGCCGGCCCCACCAGCGTTGCCATGTTCGGCTCCGGGCAGTGGACGGTGTTTGAAGGCTATGCCGCCAGCAAGCTCTGGAAGGCGGGCTTCCGCTCCAACAACCTGGACCCCAATGCCCGCCACTGCATGGCCAGTGCCGTCACGGGCTTCATGCGCACCTTCGGCATCGACGAGCCCATGGGCTGCTACGACGACATCGAGCAGGCCGACGCCTTCGTGCTCTGGGGCAGCAACATGGCCGAGATGCACCCCATCCTGTGGACGCGCGTGACCGACCGCCGCCTCTCGCACCCCGAGACCAAGGTGGCCGTGCTCTCCACCTACGAGCACCGCAGCTTCGACCTGGCCGACATCCCCATGGTCTTCAAGCCGCAGACCGACCTGGCCATTCTCAACTTCATCGCCCACTACATCATCAAGAACGGCAAGGTGAACCAGGAGTTCATCAAGAAGAACTGCAACTTCAAGAAGGGCGAGACCGACATCGGCTACGGCCTGCGCCCCGGCCATGCGCTCGAAAAGGACGCCAAGGCCAACGGCTACCCCGGTGCCGACGGCAAGCCCAAAGGCAGCCCCAACGACGCGACGCCCATCAGCTTCGAGGAGTACGCCAAGTTCGTCTCCGAGTACACGGCCGAGAAGGTCAGCGAGCTCTCGGGCGTGCCCGTCAAGCAGCTCGAAGATCTGGCCAAGCTCTACGCCGACCCCAAGGTCAAGGTCATGTCCTTCTGGACCATGGGCTTCAACCAGCACACGCGCGGCACCTGGGCCAACAACCTCGTCTACAACATCCACTTGCTCACGGGCAAGATCAGCTCGCCCGGCAACAGCCCCTTCAGCCTCACGGGCCAGCCCAGCGCCTGCGGCACCGCGCGCGAGGTGGGCACCTTTGCCCACCGCCTGCCGGCCGACATGGTGGTTACCAACCCCGAGCACCGCAAGCACACCGAAGAGATCTGGGGCCTGCCCGACGGCACCATCCCCGACAAGATCGGCCTGCACGCCGTGGCCATGTCGCGGGCGCTCAAGGACGGCAAGCTCAAGTGCTACTGGAACACCACCAACAACAACATGCAGGCCGGGCCGAACATCAACGGCGAGATCCTGCCAGGCTGGCGCAACCCGGCGGCCTTTGTGGTGGTCAGCGACGTCTACCCCAACGCCAGCGCCATGGCGGCCGACCTGATCCTGCCCAGCGCCATGTGGGTCGAGAAGGAGGGCGCCTTCGGCAATGCCGAGCGCCGCACCCAGTTCTGGCGCCAGCAGGTCTCGGCCCCGGGCCAGGCACGCAGCGACCTCTGGCAGTTCATGGAGTTCAGCAAGCGCTTCCGTGTGGAAGAGGTCTGGCCGGCCGAGCTGCTGGCCAAGAAGCCCGAGTTCAAGGGCAAGACCCTGTTCGACGTGCTCTACAAGAACGGCAAGGTCAACAAGTTCCAGACGGCCGACCTCACCAAGGTCAATGCCAAGTACATCCCCGGCTACAGCAACGACGAGTCCAAGGCCTTTGGCTTCTACGTGCAGAAGGGCCTCTTCGAGGAGTACGCCGAGTTTGGCCGTGGCCACGGGCACGATCTCGCCCCCTTCGACGTCTATCACGAGGCCCGCGGCCTGCGCTGGCCCGTGGTGGATGGCAAGGAGACGCTGTGGCGCTTCCGCGAGGGCTATGACCCGTACGTGAAGAAGGGCGAGGGCGTGAAGTTCTATGGCCACAAGGACGGCCGCGCCGTGGTCTTTGCGCTGCCCTACCAGCCCGCCGCCGAGAGCCCGGACAAGGACTTCGACCTGTGGCTGTGCACCGGCCGCGTGCTGGAGCACTGGCACACCGGCACCATGACGCGCCGCGTGCCCGAGCTGCACCGCGCCGTGCCTGAGGCCCTGCTCTTCATGCACCCCGACGACGCCAAGGACCGCGGCCTGCAGCGCGGCATGAAGGTCAAGGTCGCCTCGCGCCGTGGCGAGATCACCTGCCAGGTCGAGACCAAGGGCCGCAACAAGGTGCCGCGTGGCCTGGTCTTCGTGCCCTTCTTCGACGAAGGCCGCTTGGTCAACAAGCTCACGCTCGATGCCACCTGCCCGATCTCGAAGGAAACGGACTTCAAGAAGTGCGCTGTGAAGGTTGTTAAGGCTTAAGAACCATGGGCCTGTCGAGACGGGAGCTGCTGCAAGGCGCCTCCACGGCGTGTACTGCGGGCCTGTTGGCCGGCGGTGCGGCCGTGGTCAGCCGCCCGGCGCAGGCTCGCCCGGCGCAGGCCTTGCGCCCACCCGGTGCGCGGAGCGAAACCGACTTCCTCTCGGCCTGCGTGCGCTGTGGCCTGTGCGTGCGGGACTGCCCGCCGCAGAACCTTCGCTTGAGCCGTTGGGGTGATGGCCTCGCGGCTGACGTCGCCATCGGCACCCCATACTTCGTCGCGCGTGACATCCCCTGCGAGATGTGTGAGAGCGTCCCCTGCGTGAAGGCCTGCCCCACCGGCGCACTCGACCCGCAGCTCACCAAGATCGAAGACGCCCGCATGGGCCTCGCGGTGCTGATCGACCACGAGAGCTGCCTCAACTTCCTGGGCCTGCGCTGCGACGTCTGCTACCGCGTCTGCCCGGTCATCGACCAGGCCATCACGCTGGAGAAGGTCAGCAACCCGCGCTCCGACCGCCACGCCATGTTGCTGCCCACCGTGCATGCCGACGCCTGCACCGGCTGCGGCAAGTGCGAGAAGAGCTGCGTGCTGGAGCAGGCCGCCATCAAGGTGCTGCCGCGCGAGCTGGCGCAGGGCGAGCTGGGCCATCACTACCGCAAGGGCTGGGAAGCGCCGCAGCGCGAGGCCCAGCCTCAGTTCGACCTGCCCGTGCAGCGCTTGCCCCAGGGCGGCGGCGATGTGGCGCCCTTGCGCGGCGGGCAAGCGGCCTACCCGAATGCTGCGTACGGTGAGGCGGCGGCCTCGGCGCCCGCACACGGAGGCGCGCCATGACGAGCGCAGCCACCCCGACCGCTGCCTTGGCTTCGGCCATGCCCACCAAGCGTGCCGCCCGCTCGCGCTGGCTGGTCGCGCGCCGGCTCAGCCAGCTCACGGTGTTTGCGCTCTTCCTGCTGGGGCCTTGGGCCGGCGTCTGGGTGGTGAAGGGCAACCTGGCCAGCAGCTTGACCCTCGGAGTCCTGCCGCTGACCGACCCCTTCGTGCTCGCGCAGTCCGTGGCTTCAGGCCACTGGCCGGAGCGTGCGGCTTTGATCGGCGTTGGCATCGTTCTGCTCGCATACGGCCTTGTGGCCGGCCGGGCCTATTGCGGCTGGGTCTGCCCGGTCAACGCGGCCACCGATGCCGCCTTGTGGCTGCGCCGCCGCTTCAAGCTCAGTGGTGGGCGCACTCCGCCGCGCAGTCTGCGCTATTGGCTGCTCGGTGCCGTGCTCGTGGCTTCAGCACTCACCGGCCAGATGGTCTGGGAGGCCGTCAACCCCGTCACGCTCACGCAGCGCGCGCTCATCTTTGGCGGTGGCCTCGCGTGGGCGGCGCTCGGTGCCGTGTTCCTGTTCGATCTCTTCGTCGCGCCGCGCGGCTGGTGTGGGCACGTCTGCCCCATGGGCGCGGCCTATGCGCTCATCGGCAGCACGCCGCTGCTGCGCGTGGCCGCCACCCACAGCAGCCGCTGCGACGACTGCGGCGACTGCTACGCCGTCTGCCCCGAGCCGCAGGTGCTCGTGGCCCCGATCAAGGCCAAGGGCGGGGCCGGCCCCGTCATCACCGCCCGCGAATGCACCGCCTGCGCGCGCTGCGTCGATGTCTGCCCCACCGACGTGCTGCGCTTCACCCATCGCTTCGATACCCAGAGGGACTGACCCATGAACTTCCCCACGCTGCTCAAGAGACTCGCCCCCGTGCTGCTGGCCCTTGGCCTCTTCGCCGTCGGCATCGACCAGGCCCGCGCCGCCGACAAGCCGGCCTCGGCCGCGCCCGTCAAGCTGGAGGGCCTGCGCAATGGCACGCCGCTCAACCAGGACAACCCGCCCGGCAACTTCCGCCAGGAGCGCGATCACCCGGTCAGCGAGCGCGACTTCGTGCAGCAGCCGCCGCTGATCCCGCACACCATCAGCGGCTACCAGATCACCAAGAACTTCAACAAGTGCCTGGACTGCCACGCCTGGCAGAAGACCAAGGAGAGCGGCGCCACCAAGATCAGCGTCACGCACTTCAAGTCGCGTGACGGCGTCGAGCTCGACAAGGTCAGCCCGCGCCGCTACTTCTGCACCCAGTGCCACGTGCCGCAGAGCGATGCCAAGCCGCTGGTGCCCAACACCTTCGAGCGCGCCAAGGGGATGCAGTGATGAAAGCCCTCATCGCTCGCGCCTGGGCCTTTGCCCACACCAAGCTCTTCTGGCTGCTCTCGCTGGCTTTCGTCGGCGGCATCCTCTTCTGGGGCGGCTTCAACACTGCGATGGAGTGGACCAACCGCGAGGCCTTCTGCATCTCCTGCCATGAGATGGAGAAGAACGTCTTCCAGGAGTACCGCAACACCATTCACTACCAGAACCGCACCGGCGTGCGCGCCACCTGCCCGGACTGCCACGTGCCCAAGGAGTGGGGCCCGAAGATGATCCGCAAGATCCAGGCGAGCAATGAGGTGCTGCACAAGATCCTCGGCTCCATCGACACGCCCGAGAAGTTCAACGCCAAGCGGGCGGAGCTGGCGCAGCACGAGTGGGACCGCATGAAGCGGACCGACAGCCACGAGTGCCGCAACTGCCACAACTTCAACTACATGGACTACGCCGAGCAGAACCGCCGCGCGTCCACCCGCCACCAGGTCGCCTTCACCGCCGGCCAGACCTGCATCGACTGCCACAAGGGCATCGCCCACACCCTGCCGCCCATCGCCCAGCCCATCGGGGCCGAGAAGGTGGGGCAGGTCGAGCTGCCCTCCACGGCGCCGGCCTCAGGGGCGAGCCACTGAAAGGGTGTGCAGGTCACTCGGTGATCTGCACGCCCTTGCCGAACGCCACGCGGCCCTTGAGCTCGGCCGCCGCCGCGTTCGGCTCCGGGTAGAACCACACCGCGTCCGGGTTCATCTCGCCATTGACGAACAGGCTCAGGTAATGCGCCTGACCCTTCCAGATGCAGCTCGTGCGGTGGTTGCTGAAGCTCGTGTACTCGCGCTTCAGCGACTCGGCCGGGAAGTAGTGGTTGCCTTCCACCAGCACCGTGTCGTCACTCTCGGCGATGGTCACGCCCATCCAGATAGCCTTCATGTTTCGCTCCAGTTTGTGGTGGGGCGTGACGCTAACACCCGCCACCTCAGGCGAAGATCCACACCATGAGAGTCATGGGTATCGCCGGCCGCTCCGGCATGGGCAAGACCACGCTGCTGGAGCGGCTGGTGCCGCACTTCACCGAGCAGGGCCTGCGCGTCTCGCTGATCAAGCATTCGCACAAGGACATCGAGGTCGACCGCCCTGGCAAGGACAGCTGGCGCCTGCGCGAGGCCGGCTGCCAGGAGGTGCTGCTGCTCGGCCGCACCCGCTGGGCGCTGATGCACGAATTGCGCGGCGACCCCGAGCCCGAACTGCCCTATTTGCTCTCGCGCCTGCAGCACTGCGACCTGGTGCTGGTCGAAGGCTTCAAGGGCGGCGACTTCCCCAAGCTCGAAGTCTTCCGCCCAGCCCATGGTGCAGCACCGCTCTGGCCTGAGTGGCCGGGGATTGCGGCGGTGGCGAGTGATGGGCTGCTGCCCGATTGCCCACTGCCTGTGCTGGCGCTGGAGGACACCGCCGCCCAAGCCGCCTTCATCCTGGCGCGTGCGGCCCTTGCGTGAGCTACAGCTGCTTGCGCCAGAGCAGGTTGACGATGTGCTTCACCTCGCCCCGAGGCGGGCTGAGGAACACGCCCGCCCGCTGCATGCCCATGGCGGCGTGAAAGCCCTCTGAGGCGGGGTTGCGCTTTGGCGAGAGGGCCGTCGTCGTGAAGGCGGTGCAGCCTGCAAAGTCGGCAAAGACCTGGGCATACAGCGCCCGGGCTTGCCCGGAGCGACGTGCAGCAGGCTGCGATGCGACCTTGGCGATCCAGATCGAGTGCTTGGGGTCGGGACTCGGGGTGTCGCCACACAACAGCATCGCCGGGTTGTTCGCCAGCGAGCGCTCAACGATGGAATGCCCGGGTGGCACGACAACCACGTACGAGCTGACGCGCCCGGCGTCGTCGAGGATGACGCGGGTGTAGCCGGTCTTGTAGAGGTCTTGGTACAGCGCTTCCGTGGCGCCGGGCAGGAAGAATCCGGCGGTGTCGGCGTCAGGAGCGTCAAAGCCGAGCGATTGCTCGATCTTGAAGCACTCGGTGATCTGCTCAGGAGAGGGCTCCGCTATAGACATTCGAGACTCCAGAGGTCGGTGGGGCAGCGCGCAGCATGCGCACGGAGCGCCCTGCGGCGCCATTGTCAAAAGGGTCCGACACGGCTTGCCAGCCATGGCGTTCGTAGAAGCCTTGTGCGCTGAGCCGTGCGTTGCACCAGATCGGGCGGGTCCGATCCAGCAGCGCCAGGTCACGCAAGGCGTAGCTCAGCAGCGAGCTGCCAACACCGGTGCCACGCAGGGGCTCGGCCACTGCCATGGCACGCAATTGCCAGGCGGGTTGATCTGCCCAGGCGGACGCCATCAGGGACACGCAAGCCACGGCGCGGCCATGGGCGTTGAAGGCGCCGTAATGCCGGGTCTGCAGGTCGTGGTCGCCGGGCAGGACGGCGTCTTCGGTGGCACCCTGGGGGCGCAGCACGGCATGCCGCAGGCTGATCAACTCGTCGAGTGCGGCGTGACGGCATTCGAGGGCACCCGGAGGCCGCTGGCGCCCGCCTTCGGTCGCGGGCGCAGGGGCCGGCGCCCCGACGAAGACCTGACGCCTGGCCGACAGGCCGGTGATGCGGAACAGCACATCGACATAGTCTGGGTTGCCCAGCAGCAGGCTGACCGCGCGCTGCCGGGTCTCCGCCGACTGGGTGAACTTGTGCCAGCTGTCGCGCACCAGCAGCTGCAAGGCGTCGGCGTAGCCACGGTTCGCGGCCTTCTCTGCCGACAGGAAGAAAACGATGGGCTTGGTGGGGGTGCTGACCTCGGCCGAGAAAGGCAGCAGCAGACAGTCATTGAAGCGGACATTGAACTCGTAGTGCGGGAAGCCAATGATCGACCGCACGTTGCGCCCGCCTGCGGCCAAGGCTTCGGTCGCCACATCGGGTTCGGCGTCAATGAGCCCGACGCTGGCCCCGGGGTGGGAGCGGACGAGATCGCGCAGCACCAGCAGTTCGGTGCCAGCGGTCTCCTTCATCAGGTAGTACTCGCCGTCCAGCGGCAGGCTGGAAATGGCGTCTTGCTTCGGGGCCAGCACGCCATGGGTCATGCCTGGCATCAGCATGAAGGGCAGGTGGCTGGCGGCTTGCTGATGGACCAGGAAGCCACCCGCTGTGGCGATGGTGAGTGTGAAGCCATCGGCCTGCAGGTCGCCCCGCTTGACCTGGCGCAGGATCTCGACCGAGTGCGACCGTTTGAAGTCCACGGTCACGTTCAGCCCCTCGGCCTCCTTGAGATGGGCAAAGAGCGCCAGCGAGGCGGCATGGGCGGGTGACAGCACCAGGCGCAGCCCGCCCTGGCGGTTGATGAGAGCCACGGCTGAGTTGATGTCGCCGAGGCCCGTGCGCATCTGGGAGCTGAGCTCGTTCTGGTGGTGCAGAAAGCCCTTGGACCAACCGGCATACAGCTCGGCCATCACCGGGTCTTCGGAGATGGACTTGAGCCGGCTTTGGTATCTGTAGCGGCTGAAGACGAAGCTCCACTCGCGTGTCATCGATTCGACCTCGCGCTGGTAGGTGCGCGAGAGCCAGTCGGCGTCCTGTGGCGACAGCGGCGTTGCGACGCTGACAGCGGCGGGCGCGGGCGACGCCTTGGCCGGCTGCTGGCTCTGAGGGGCGGCCGGGCCGTCTCGCGCCACCGCTTGGCGCAGTTGCTGCACCTCGCGCGCCAGCTCCTGCACGGCGCGCTCCTGGAAGCCCAGCGCAATGCCACCACCCCCGGCATCGGACAGCCGCAAGGCCACCAGCAAGGCGCGGTTGAAGTCCCGCAGCACCGTCTCTGACACGAGGGTCGGTGTGCCGGGCGCGGCAAACTTTGGCGTGGTGCCGCCGTTGGCAATGCGCAGCAGTTGCAGTGCCGCGTCGCGCGCGACCACGGGCTCGCCGGCTGGATTCAGTAGCTGGCGCGCTTGGTCGAGCGAGAGCTTCGGCACCCAGAGCGCACTGGACTCTGGCA
>CALMQC010000432.1 GCA_937871895.1 uncultured Roseateles sp.
TCATTCGCCCAGCAACTCGCGCAGCAAAGCGCGCGCCTTGAGCAGGTCGCGGTTCACGGTGCGCGTGGCCACGCCGCGCAGCACCGCGATCTCGGCAATCGTCAGCCCGGCAAAGCTGACCATCTCGATCAGCTCGTAGAGCCCCGCGTCCAGCTCGCGCATGCGGCTCAAGGCTTGGTCCAGGCCAATCAGGTCCACCGCCGCGCTTTGTGCCGCCGCCACCTCACCGGCGGCCGAGAGCGTGACCACCACGGCATCGCCGCCGCGTTTGTCGCGCCCCTCGGCGCGCAGCTGGTCGATCACCACCGAGCGCAGCACCCGGCCCACATAGGCAAAGAACTGCCCGCGCGACTCGCCCTGCAGGCCCTGCTGTTCGGCGATGCGCAAGAAGCCTTCGTGCACCAAGGCCGTGGTGTTCAGCCCGGCCGCGTGCCCGCTTTGCGCCAGGCGCATGCGCGCCACGCGCTTGATCTCGGGGTAGAGCTGGGCATAGAGCTGCTGCAGCGAGGCCGCATCGCCGCGCGCCATGCCGGCCAGCAACTCAGTGATGGCGGGCGCGGATGGCATGTCAGTCCTCGGCAAAGGCAGCCAGCGCCGCGCGCACGGTCGCTTCGTCGGCCACCAGGGTGGCCGGGGCGTCGGCCAGCCAGCCTTCGCGCTTCAGCCGCGCCACCCACTGGCCGGCGTCGCGACCTTGCTCGAAGGCCTGGCTTTGCAGCAGCAGCTCGCCCGCGGCGGACACGAGCTTGAAGTAGAAGCGTCCGTCGGCCTCGCGGTACTGCTTGAAGACGGGCAGCGCGGCCTTCTCAACCTTGGCGTGCTGCTGGGGCGCCTCGGCGGTGAAGGCCCCGATGCCCACCGCGCGGCGCAGCTCGGCCAGCAGCGGTGCGGCCAGCGCGCGCGCCTTGGCGGCGCCGCGTTGCAGGATGGCTTCGAGCTCGGCCGGGTTGGCCATCAGCGCCGCATAGCGGGCGCGCATCGGGCCGATCTGGCCGTCGATCAAGGCCACCAACTGGGCCTTGGCCTCGCCCCAGGCCAGGCCGCCACGCAGCGCGGCGCGGAAGGCGGCGCGCTGCTCCGGCGTGGCAAAGGCGTCGTAGATGGTGACCAGGGCCTGGCCCTCGGGCTCCTTGGGCTCGCCCGGCAGCTTGGAGTCGGTCACGATGCGCGCCACCGCCGACTGCAGCGCCGCTGCGCCGCCCTCGAAAAGCGGGATCACGTTGTCGTAGCTCTTGCTCATCTTGCGGCCATCGAGGCCGGGCAGCAATTCCATCTCGGCCTCCACCACCGCCTCGGGCAGGGTGAAGAACTCGCGGCCCTGGCCGTAGAGGTGGTTGAAGCGCTGGGCCACGTCGCGCGCCATCTCGATGTGCTGGACCTGGTCCTTGCCCACCGGCACGCGGTGGGCGTTGAACATCAGGATGTCGGCCGCCATCAGGATGGGGTAGCTGTAGAGGCCCATGGTCACGCGCGCATCCGGGTCCTCGCCCGCCGCCGTGGCCGCATCGACGGCGGCCTTGTAGGCATGGGCGCGGTTCATCTGGCCCTTGGCCGTCACGCAGGTCAGCAGCCAGGTCAGCTCGGGGATCTCGGGGATGTCGCTCTGGCGGTAGAAGGTCACGCGCTCGGGGTCCAGGCCGGCCGCCAGCCAGGTGGCGGCGATGGAGCGGCTGGAGTGGGCGATGCGGGCCGGCTCGTCGCACTTGATCAGCGCGTGGTAGTCGGCCAGGAAGCAGAAGCTCTCCACGCCGCCCACCCCCCTGCCCTCCCCGCACGCCCGGCCCGCCCC
>CALMQC010000433.1 GCA_937871895.1 uncultured Roseateles sp.
CAACTCGTCGGCCAATTCCAGCCCATAGCCGGACCCGATGTAGGTGCTGCCAAAGCCTGCATCGTTGGAATCGCCATTCACCCCGAGATTCAGCACGCGGCCACGGCACGCAACCTCAATACCGCAGATGGGCGATTGGCTGCGGTTCGTGGTTGATGTGAAGCCGGACGCCACAGAATTGGCGTTGAACGTCCCGGCCTCGTTGCGGAAGCACACCAGATGGCCGTCTGTGCGGGTCGCCCAGTTGGCGAAGGCGTCCGACGATCCGTTCCCCATGATGGTGATCGTGCCGGATGTCGTCGGGCGCACACGCACAGCCAGCAGGCGGGTTGCCTTGCCCCTGTTGCTGATGTTGACGAAATCGCTTTTCAGGAACGCCCGCCGAGTGGTAGATGCCGCAGCGGGCACGGTGCCGGTGGAGAATGTTCCATCTGTCCAAGTCAGCGCAGAGCCGTTCAGATCGGCTGCAGAGTCCAAAACGGCAAAAGAGCAGGTTGTAGAAACCGCGTATGTGCTGTTGGTGCCGTTGAACAAGATCACCCGCGCCGCATCGAAGTCACAGGGCACCTCGAACACGGCATGGAATGGGTTTGATGTAGTGTTGTCAAACGTGCCAGGACGCCCGTAGAAAATACGTCGCCCAAGGGTGCCGAGCTTGCTGCCCTTGCCAATCAGAACCCCATCCCCTGACACCAAGGATGTGCCGTCGCGAGACAGGCGCACTTCCTGCGCTTCCGCGCCTGGATAGGTCGCGATGTTTGCGTTGGCCAGGAACTCGGCATAGCTGTCACTGCAGACGAAGGACTGCCCCGCCGTACGCTGGACGTTGTTTTCGTCCAGAGCATTCTGCAGCAGCGTGACTGTCTTGCTCATGAGTTTCTCCAGGTTGCTCTGCAATGCCCCCCGGCGAACCGAGGGGCATCACGCAGCAGGCGGGGATCAGTCCGTCAGGGCGGCCGCGCCGGTGTAGCGGGCGCCGATCAGGTTGTAGAGCACGAAGGCGCCGCGACCAGAAGTCGCCGCGTGACCCGTGCCGTCGACGCGCACGCAGTCGAAGCCGTTGGCCACGTCCAGGTCGTCCGCATCCACTTCGATGATGTACAGCGAGTCCTTGCTGTTCGTCGTCTGGGTGGTGAAGGTGTTGGACGTGACAGCGGTCTCGACCATCGTCTTGCTGGCCGCGTAGTCCGTGTTCGCCAGCATGCGCGTGAAGGCCAGGGCCTTCTCGCCGGTGCCGGCCACGGCCGTGGCTTGCTTGAGCGTGATCGTGCTGCCGGTGACGGTGGTGCCGTCAGCGATGCCGATGATGATCTGCAGCTTGCTGTAGCCCTTCATCGACACGTAGGTGGTGTCGCCCAGGGTCGAGGTGAGCAGGAGGCCGATGGCGGCCATGACCGTCGTGACTTGTTCGTCCTGACGAGCGTTAAGGTTTCCAGACATGATGTGTCCTCCGGTGATTGAATGAGGTGGCATGCCGCCGAGGCGGCATGGTCTTACCTGTAGGGCTTAGCGGCCTTCCAGGGTGACGACGGTCGACAGCGTGTTGCTGCCGTTCTTGCGCGCGATCGCCGAGGACAGCCAGGGCTGGCCATTCATCCGCAGGATGAAGCGAAAGGCGGTGATCGCCTGGTCGAACCACAGGTGCATCGACACGTCGGACTTGACGCCGCCGGTCTTGACGACCGCCAGGTACTTGCTCAGATCCGCCAGGATGATGTCGCCGGCGGTGCCCAGGGCCGCGCAGGCTTCGGTCACCACGATCGGGCGGCCAAGCAGCGAGCCATAGGCGCCCTGGTTGGCCATCTGGCCGGGGCCCATGTACAGCGCGCCGGCGCCGACGTTGGTGGTCGTGCCATCGGTCACCGCGAAGCCCAGCTGCATGATCTGGGGGATTGCGTCCTGGTTGACCAGCCACACCGCGCGCTTGAAGCTGGACGCCGGCATGCGGGCCATCATATTCACCACGTTCTTGGCGTGGATCGTGGCGGCGACCTGCGAGCTGATCTTGCTGACCTGGACCTTGCAGGGCGCGTTCAGGATGCCCAGCGGCTGGCCGACGCCCGTGCCGTTGACGATCGCGTCATTGATCTTGAAAGCAAGCTTCTCGCCGGCCTTTGACGTGACGTAGGCGGACATGGCCGCCGCGTCGTCGAGCAGCTCTTCGGTCATCGGCACCAGCGCCGTCAGGCGGGAGACCTTGACCTGCAGCTCCTTCAGCGCCGGCTTGCTCTGCGTCATGGCCGCGGCCTCGCTGTCCCAGTAGGCCTGGATGCCACCGGTCGACTGCCAGGCGGTGGTCTCGTCGACCGGGAAGGTGATCGAGTTGCCGGTGACGGGCTGCTGATCGCACAGGCCCAGCAGCGAGTCCTCCGCGTCGACCTGGCGCATGATGGCCGCGCGCCACTCCGGCGGCACCGCGAAGCCGCCATCAGCACCGGAGCCTTCCGAGCCGTAGGTGGAGGCAGCTGCATTCTGAATCAGGCGCTGGTCCGTGTCCTGCGGGCGGACCACAGCCATGCGCACGGCCTGGGCATACTCGCCCAGGTTGTTGAACCCCCAGCGCTGGCGCTCCTCGACCGTGCGCAGGCGGGTGTTCTGCAAGCCATCACGGCTGGCAGCAGCAGGCGCTGCGGCGGGCGCCAGGTTGGTGGCCGGGCTTGCGGCGATGGGCGCCGGCGGCACCTGGCGGCCGGCACCGGGACCGGACAGGCGAGTTTCCTGGTCCTGGATTCGCTGGCGCCGCTTGATGTTGGCCTCGACTTCGTCGAACTCGGTCATGACGTTGTCCAGCTCGCGCTGTTCGTCGACCGTCAGGTCACGCCGCTCCGAGTCAGCCTTGGCCTGGATGCCTTTGGAGATCTCAGCCAGCTCGGACAGGCGGGCGCGCAGGCCATCGATCGTGACCTCGCCCATGAGCGCGAGGCCCATGGCAACGTCAGGCGCGACCAGCCCGTGGACGACGGCCAGGCCGATGGCCACGACCGACAACAGACGAAACACCGACCCGCCACGCAGGCCCTTCACGTTCACATTTTTCATGGTTTCCTAGCTCCTTTGAAGAAAAAAGCCCGCGGATGCGGGCGGTTGACACGGCCGGAGCCGAATCAGGTTTTGAGCAGCGCGGCGACGCGCTTCTCAAGGGACTGTTGCCGCACGCCGTAGCGGTCGGCGGCGG
>CALMQC010000434.1 GCA_937871895.1 uncultured Roseateles sp.
TGGTACATCTGCCCCTGCATGCTGACGGTGCTGTCCATCCCGGGCCTGCTCTTGATGCTGCGCGCGGCGCGCGGCCTACCGGCCGCCAATGCGCGTCAGACGGGCGCGGCGCTGGGCCTCTTGGCGGGCTGTATCTCGGCCGTGGGCTACTCGCTCGCCTGCCCCGAGGCCAGCCCGGCCTTTGTGGCCCTTTGGTACTCCACCGGCCTGCTCTTGACGACCGTGCTCGGTGCCCTGCTCGGGCCAAGGTGGCTCAAGTGGTGACGCTGGCGTTCGCGGCGGCGCTGCTGGCCGCTGGCTGGGGCGAGGACGCCGGCTGGCGTGAGGTCAAGTTCGGCTCGCTCAAGGGCAATCACTTTGAGGCCCGCGCCGCGAGCGGCAACGAGCCCGCGCGCCTCGTCATCGAGTCGCAGGCCAGCATGTCGCTGTGGGCGCGGCCGCAGCTCATCGACCTGGCGCAGACGCCTTATCTGTGCTGGCGCTGGCGCGTCAGCCACGCGCTGAGAAGCGCCGACATGGCCACCAAGTCCGGTGACGACTACGCCGCGCGCGTTTATGTGGCCTTCAGCCTGCCCAAGGACTCGCTCTCTTGGGGCACCCGCACCAAGCTCGCCCTGGCCCGCAAGATCTATGGCGACACCGTGCCCGACGCCGCGCTCAACTACGTGTGGGACAACCGGCAGCCTGAGGGCCACAGCGCCCCCAATGCCTACACGGCCCAGACCCAGATGGTGGTGCAACGCAGCGGCGCCGCGCTCTCCGGCCGCTGGGTGCACGAGTGCCGCGACCTGCGCGCCGACGCCGCCAAGTGGCTGCCCCCCGGCGCCAAGCCCGTGATGCTGGCCGTGGCGGCCGACACCGACAACACCGGCGAGCAGGTGACGGCCGAGTTTGCGGACCTGGGGCTTTTTGCGGCCGACCCTCGTTAGACGAGCCCCAGGCTTTCCTCGACGCCCAGATGCACGTTCATGCTCTGCACCGCCGCGCCGCTGGCGCCCTTGCCGAGGTTGTCGAGCCGGGCGATCAAGATCACTTGGCTGTCCGAGGCGAACACAAAGATGTCCACCCGGTTCGTGTCATTGCAGGCCTGCACGTCAAAGAAGCCGCCCTCCAGCGTGCCCGCATCGCGCAGCGGCATCACGTTGATAAAACGCTCGCCCGCGTAGTGCGCCACCATCGCCGCGTGAATCGCTTCGGGCGTGGTGCCGGGCTTGAACTGGCTCAGGTGCAAGGGCACGCTCACCGCCAGGCCCTTGTAGAAGCTGCTGACGATGGGCATGAAGACCGGTGGAGTGGCCAGGCCCGTGTGCGCCTTCATCTCCGGCAGGTGCTTGTGCTTGAGCGCCAGCGCATAGGGGCGCGGCGCCGTCAGGTGCGCCGGCAGCGGCTGCTGCTGGTACTCGGCAATCATGCTTTTGCCGCCGCCCGAGTAGCCGGTGATGGAGGTAGCGCTCACCGCCGCATCACGCGGCAGCAGGCCCGCGTCCACCATCGGGCGCACGGCCAGGATGAAGGCGCTGGCGTGGCAGCCCGGGTTGGCAATGCGTTTGCTCGCGCGGATCGCGTCGCGCTGGCCCTTGGCCAGCTCGGGCAGACCAAAGGCCCAGCCGGGCACCGTGCGGTGCGCCGTGCTGGCGTCGATGAGGCAGGTCTTGGGGTTGGTCGTCAGCTCGGCGGCCTCGCGCGAGGCGGCGTCGGGCAGGCACAAAAAGGCCACGTCAGCGGCGTTCAGCAAGCGGGCGCGCTCGGCCGGGTCCTTGCGCTTGTCGGCGTCGATTTTGAGGACCTCGATGTCCTGGCGCGCGGCCAGGTACTCGTGAATGCGCAAGCCCGTCGTGCCCTCTTGGCCGTCCACGAACACCTTGAAAACCATGACCATCACTCCTTTGAATCCGGTCCGAGAGGATAAGGGAACACCATGACGACCCCACAACGCATCCTGATCCTGCCCGGCTGGCAGAACTCCGGCCCCGCCCACTGGCAAAGCCGCTGGGAGGCGCTCTACGGCGACGAGCGCGTCGAGCAGGCCGACTGGATGACGCCCCGCCGGGGCGACTGGATGGCGCGGCTGGACGAAGTGCTGCTGGCCTCGGACACACCGGCCCTCTTGGTGGCCCACTCGCTCGGCTGCCAGCTGGTGGCGAGTTGGGCCGACCACTCCCAGCACACCGCCCGCGTGGCCGGCGCCTTGCTGGTGGCCCCGCCGGACACCGAGCGGCCCGACATGCCGCCCCAGCTCCACAACTGGAAGCCCATCCGCCGCCCGCGCCTGCCGTTCGCCAGCATTGCCGTCGTCAGCACTGACGACCCGTATTGCAGCCTGGAGCGCGTCACCGAGTTCACCCAGGCCTGGGGCAGCCGCGTCGTGGTCGCCGGGCCGCGTGGGCACCTCAATGGCGACTCCGGATTGGGCGACTGGCCCGAGGGCCGCGAGCTGCTGAACGCCTTGCGGACCTGAGGGGCGGCCCCCCGCAGCTGCGGGGGACGGGCTGCGGCCATGAGCCTCGGCGAACCGGGCGGCTGCGTACCCAGGCATCTCCCCCACTTCTCAGATGCCAGCCATGACCGCCACCCGCAGCCTCTCCGCCCGCACCCTGCGTGCTGCCCTCTGGACCCTCGGCAAAGCCGGCGCGGTCTCTGCAGTCTTGGTGGCGGGCGTGACCTTGCTGGCCTCGCCTGCCCACGCGCTCGACCTCACCACCTTGCCCGCCGCCACCGCCACGGCCAGCAGCTGCTACACCGGCTGCGGCAAGGCCGTCTACGACGCCAACAACATCCTCGACGACGACCGGGGCCAGACCGGCAACACCGGCCTCAACAGCTGGAACAGCGGCGGCTTTGGCGGCTGGGTGCAGGTGGACTTTGGCGCCAGCTATGTGCTCGACCGCATCGAGCTCTACGGCGGCTACCCCTACGACAACCCCTTCGGGCTGTCCGTCAGCACCAACGGCAGCAGTTGGACCCAGATCGCCAGTGGCAGCTATCACCTTGAGCCCCAGCTCAGCTTCACCGGCGTCGGTGGCCAGAAGTACGGCGCCGTCTATGACGTGAGCCTGTCCGGCGCCAACAAGCTGGCCAGCGGCATCGAGGCCCGCTATGTGCGTTACACCCTGGGCGGTGGCTCCCCGCACTGGGCCTACCTGTTCGAGATCGAGGCCCAGGGCCACCTCGCCG
>CALMQC010000435.1 GCA_937871895.1 uncultured Roseateles sp.
ATGCAGGCCACCGGGCAGAGCGACACGCATTGGGGCTCGTCAAAGTGGCCGACGCACTCGGTGCATTTGGCGGGGTCGATCTCGTAGATCTCGGTGCCCATGGAGATGGCCTGGTTGGGGCAAACGGGCTCGCAGACGTCGCAGTTGATGCATTCATCCGTGATCATCAGCGCCATGGCTCAGCCCCTTTCGGCCTGGCGCTCGCGCACCCGGTCCTGGATGCGCGCATGCACGGCGGGGGAGACGAACTGAGACACCTCACCACCCAGGGTGGCGATCTCGCGCACGAAGGTGCTGGAGGTGTAGAGGTGCTTGTCGCCCGGCGTGAGGAAGACGGTTTCGACCTCGGGCATCAGGCTGCGGTTCATGCCGGCCATCTGGAACTCGTACTCAAAGTCGCCGCCGGTGCGCAGGCCGCGCACGACGACGCGGCCGTCGTGGCTGCGGACGAAGTCGCGCAACAGGCCGTCGAAGGCATGGACTTCGATATTGCCCAGCGGCGCCGCCACCTCGCGCGCCATCGCAAGCCGCTCGTCGAGCGAGAAGAAGGTGCGCTTGTGGTGGCCCGCTGCCACGGCCAGGACCAGGCGGCCGAACATGCCGGCGGCGCGGCGCATCAGGTCTTCGTGCCCCAGGGTGATGGGATCGAAGGTGCCGGGGTAGATGGCGGTCAGCGGCGTCATGGGGCGGGATTGTCGTCGCGCCGAAAGACCTGGTAGTGCACGGCGCCGGCGCGGCCTTGTTTCCAGGTCAGGAAACCGGCAGGCGGCTCGCTGGCCTCGGGGCCTTCGACGTAGAGCAGGCCATCGGGCGCGAGCAGGGGCAGGGCGGCGGCAATGGCGGTGGCGTGCAACTGGGCGGCGAAGGGCGGGTCGAGCAGGATGAGGTCAAAACGGCCGCGCGGGGCGGCGCGCATCCAGCCGAGCGCGTCGGTGGTGTGGACCTCGACGGCGCTGGCCTTGAGCCGCTGCTGGCAGGCGCGCAGGCTGGCGGCGAGCTTGGCATCGCGCTCCAGCATCACCACGGCTGCGGCCTCACGCGAGGCGGCCTCAAAGCCGAGGGCGCCGCTGCCGGCAAAGGCGTCGAGCACCTGCCAGCCGGTGAGCGTCTGGCCGAGCCAGTTGAAGAGGGTTTCGCGGACGCGGTCGCCCGTGGGGCGAAGGCCGGGCGCGTCGGGCACCGGGAGCTTGGAGCGCTTCCATTGGCCGCCGATGATCCTGATCTCACCCATGAAGCGGGTCAGGCTAGGCCGGCCGAGCGCCGGGCCGCCCCAAGCCGGTCGGCATCCCCTCGGGGGATCGGCGAACGTACTCGTTCGACGAGGGGCTTCACGTTCTGACCGGAATGCCGCGCGCCGCCATGAGCGCTTTGGCCTCGCCCACCGTGTGCTGTCCGAAGTGAAAGATGCTGGCCGCCAGCACGGCATCCGCACCACCCTTGGTGATGCCATCGGCCAGGTCTTCGAGCCCGCCCACGCCGCCCGAGGCGATCACGGGCACGGTGACGGCGTCGGATACGGCGCGAGTCAGTTCGAGGTCAAAGCCGCTTTTGGTGCCGTCGCGGTCCATGCTGGTCAGCAGGATCTCACCGGCGCCAAACTCGGCCATCTGGCGCGCCCAGGCCACGGCGTCGAGGCCCACGTTCTTGCGGCCACCGTGGGTGTAGACGTCCCAGCCGGGGCCCCGGGCGGCGAGGTCGTCGCCATGGCGGCGCTTGGCGTCGATGGCGACCACGATGCACTGGGCGCCGTACTTGTCGCTCGCGGCGCGGATGAGCTCGGGCTCGGCCACAGCGGCGGAGTTGAAGCTCACCTTGTC
>CALMQC010000436.1 GCA_937871895.1 uncultured Roseateles sp.
AGTCTTGCGGTCGAGGGTTGCAGACTTTCGATCCCCCCCTGGGTGGCTGAGCGTGCCAGGGATGAGCGAGGTCGATGGGCGTGCCGTCGAGGCCTGCGCCACGCAGGATGCCGGTGGATTCCTGCGCTTGCTTGTGGGCGTCGTGGCATTGCTTGCACAGCGGCTGCCAGTTGCCTTGATCCCAGAACAGTTCGATGTCGCCCTGGTGCGGCTTGATGTGGTCGACCACGTTGGCCGGCACCACCTGTCCAAGCTGCGCGTGCATGCGGCACAGCGGATGCGCGCTCAGGAACTGCACGCGCGCCCGGCGCCATGCAGCGTTGTAGAGGTGGTGGTGTTGGCCCATGAAAGGAGAAGGGCCCGACGTGACAAGTGTCGGGCCCTTCAGGGTGCTGTGTCCGAGTGGACTTGGTGCCAGCGTAGCGAACTCTAGCGGGTTTTCATACGTGATAAAACTCCCCCGCCATCAAATCGACGCGCTATGCAAGATTCAGCCTCAGCGCCTGGCCCAGTTGCAGCCTGGCTCGCAACAGGCGGCCATCGACAGCCGATGAGGTGACGCACAGCTCAAGCGCCATCTGCGCCGAGCTCATGCGTCTTGCCCACTTGCCCACCACCACGATCAGCAGTTTGTCCGACAGCTTGCCGATCGCTGCGTGCACCTGTCGCTCCATCAGATCACTGTGTGTTGCCGTGGGCAGCATCGCTGCCTTGCCCGCTGCTGGCGGCATCCACTGTGGGTGGATGATTGACATGCGCGGGAAGCCATCGCCGCAGCCGCCCGCGTTGAACCATGCGCCCCACAGATCCAGCGCATGCCTGAGCCGATCGTCAGCGTCCGTCATCTTGAGCATCCTCGAATCGTTGCGTGGCACCGTCGAACCACAGCTTGATCGTGTCGGTGGCGCCGTTCTTGTGCTTCGCGAACTCGACCTGCGCAGCGTGTTTGTTGTCCGGTGTCGGCTTGCGTCGGTACTCTCGCCACAGCAGCATCACGATGTCGGCCGCCTCTTCGATTCCGCCTGACTCGCGCAGATGCTCCAGCCTTGGCGGGCCGTTGAGCTTGTCGGCCTCTCGCGTGAGCTGCGACAGCAGGATGATGGGCACCTCGTATCGCTTGGCTGCGGCCTTGAGCTGGGCCGCGATTGCGCTCAGCACCTGGTGGCGGTTGTCGCCGTCTCCGTCCATCAGCTGCACATAGTCCACCACCAGCGCGCGCAGGCCATTGGCCCGGCGCTTCACCTCGCCCACCTTGCGCTTCACATCGGCTGTCTTGAGCGCGGCCTCATCGTCGATGTACAGCGGCAGCCCCTTGAGGTCTTCGGCGCCATCAAGCACTCCCGACCATAGCCGCTCAGGCGCCTCTGCTGGATTGCGGATGTCTGCCAGGTTGACGCGTCCCGCGGCTGCCACCTGCCGCGCCACCAGCATCTGGGCGCTGTCCTCCATGCTGCACACCAGCACCGGGCCTGTTCGGGCGATGTTTCGGGCCAGCGTCAACGCCAGAGCGGATTTGCCCATGGACGGCCGCGCACCCACCACGATCAGCTCACCCGGGCGCAGGCCACCCGACAGCAGCCGATCCATGGCCCGCAATCCTGTCGGGATCGAATCGTTCTGGCCCGAGGCCTTGGCCTCCAGCGCCTCGATGAATTCGGGGATCAGCTCATCGATGCGCCGCGGGCCTCGAGGTGCAGTGCCTGCCTGCAGTGCCAGCAGTCTGGCCACCGTCGTGTCGATCAGCGCCCCGATCTCTGCATCCGGTCGCAGCGCATCGTCAGCCAGCGATTCGCCCAGCCGCACCGTTTCGCGCCGCACGGCCGCGGCCCGCACGATGCGGGCATAGGCCGCCACGTTCTGGGCGCTGGCAATCGACATGGCCAGCTGGTTGAGGTAGGCCATGTCGAAGCCGCCGGCCTCGGCCACCGTCACCACATCCGCCGCCGTGCCGGCCGCTGTCAGCGCCACGATGGATGTCCAGATCGAGCGGTGCAGTGGGTGATAGAAGTCGTCGGCCGCCAGGATGCCCACTGCCGCATCCATGGCCCGGTTGTCCAGCAGTAGCGAGCCCAACACTGCGTGCTCGGCCTCGTCGCTGTGCGGTGGCACGCGAAGTTCAGCCTCTGCCATCATCGTGGCGCCCCGCGGCGGGCCGCTGCCATCTGGCGCAGCGCCTCACGCGCCGATGCCGTCACAGCCGGGTCTACCGGCTCGCGCGCAGGCTCAGGCTGCGCGGGCTGCCTGGCCGCCGCAGCCGCCTCAAGCCGCAGCCGATCGCCTGCCTCTGCCCATCTCTCGATTCGTGCGCCCTTGGCCAGCAGCCATTCGATCTCGCGCATCGCGTCGCGGATGCGATCACTGGTGCAGTCGTCCAGCGCGTCGGCTGCCATGCCTTCGATCGCCGCCATCAATTGGTCTTCTTCGTACAGCGTCAACGCCTGGTTGATCGCCGCCCGACGTTGCCAGTCGAGTTTGCAGCGGTTCGGCGAGCGGCCGAGCATGAAAACCCAGTGCTGGAAGACCCGCACTGTGGCATCTGCCGACCCGATTGCCGCTTCTGCTGGTGATTGCATCTGCACCAGCTTCAATTGCTTTGCACCCATACACCCTTCCAAGACCCTTTGCTGACCCTCATCACCCAGCGGTGGACGGCCCTCGGCCATCCCGCCTTGCAGCGAGACACCCGGGGCCTACCCGTGTCACCCGTGCGGAGCCACAGACCCTCCCAAGCCTT
>CALMQC010000437.1 GCA_937871895.1 uncultured Roseateles sp.
CCTCCAGGGGAGTCAGGTCACGCAATCCAAAGCTCCTTCATGTCAACGCGTCGTGCATGTTTCGCGGGCCGAGCGCCGGGCCGCCCCAAGCCGGCCCGCACTGGGCCTGCGCTTGCCGATCGATTCGGCCAGCGCAGCCGTCCCCTCGGGGGACCGGCCAAGGTACTCCTTGGACGAGGGGCTTCATACCTCAGACCCCGAAACCGTCGTCCGCCTGGATCACCGCCCCGTTGATGAAGCGGCTCTCATTCGCGCACAGCATCAAGAGCGCGGTGTCCAGGTCCTGCGGCGCACCGACGCGCTTGCGCGGCAGCATGTCGATGAGCTTCTTGCCGCCCTCGGTGTCCCAGTAGTGGTGATTGATCTCGGTGTCGATGTAGCCGGGGCAGATGGCGTTGACATTGATGCCATAGCGGCCCCACTCCAGCGCCATCGCGCGGGTCATGTGGACGACCGCCGCCTTGCTCATCGCGTAGACGCCGATCTGGCTCAAGACCCGCAGCCCGGCCATGGAGGCGATGTTGACGATGCGCCCACCGATGAAGGTGCCCGGCGCCGCGCCGCGCGCGCGCGCCAGCATGCGCTTGCCGACCTCTTGCGCGACGAAGAAGGCGCCGCGCGTGTTGGTGTCCATCACGAAGTCGTAGTCGGCTTCGGTCACGTCCGTCAGTTTCTGCGTGGTGCTGACGCCGGAGTTGTTGATCAGGATGTCGAGCGTGCCGACCTCGGTCTCGGCGTGGGCTACCGCCGCGCGGATGCTGTCCACGTCGGTCACGTCGAGCGCCACCACATGGGCATCGCCGCCGTTGCCCTCGATCTCGGCCCGCAGGGGCTTGAGCCGCTCGACGCGCCGGCCCGCCAGCACCACACAGGCGCCAGCCTTGGAGAGGGTGCGAGCGAACTGCGCGCCCAGGCCGCTGGATGCGCCCGTCACGAGGGCCACGCGGCCTGAAAGATCAATGGAAACGCTCATGGTCTTTGCCTTCTGGCCCTCGGCCGGGCGCCGATGCACCGAACTACTTTCGAGGGCCGATTCACGATAGCACGCAAGGCCTGGCAGCCAGCCGGATTCAAAAAGCGCAGCTGCACGGCTTTGGAAGCCCCGCCCTAAAAAAGCACGGTCGTTCGATTCGTAGAATCCAGGCCCAGTGCATCGACACCCGGAGCCGCCATCCATGACCCCCGAAGACATCCTGGCCCAGTACGGCCCGCGCGAAGCGATGGAGTACGACGTGGTCATCGTCGGCGCCGGCCCCGCCGGGCTCTCCACCGCCATCCGGCTCAAGCAGTTGCAGCCCGACGCAAGCATCGTCGTGCTGGAAAAGGGCTCCGAGCCCGGCGCCCACATCCTCTCGGGCGCGGTGATGGACCCGCGCGCCATCACCGAGCTGATCCCGGACTGGCAGGCCCAAGGCGCGCCGCTCAAGCAGCCGGTCACCGGTGACGACGTGCTCTTCCTGTCCGAGACGGAGGCCACCCGCACGCCTGACGCCTTCGTGCCGCGCAACTTCCACAACCACGGCTGCTACGTCATCAGCCTGTCTGACGTGACCAAGTGGTTGGCCCAACAGGCTGAAGGCCTCGGCGTCGAGATCTTCCCGGGCTTTGCGGCGGCCGAGGTGCTCTACGACGACCAAGGCCGCGTCAAGGGCGTGGCCACCGGCAATATGGGCGTCGGCAAGGACGGCGAGCCGCACGAGGGCTTCCAGATCGGCATGGAGCTGCACGGCAAGTACACGGTCTTTGCTGAAGGCGCGCGCGGCCACCTGGGCAAGCAACTGCTCGCCAAGTTCAAGCTGACCGAAGGCCGCGATGTGCAGACCTTTGCCATCGGCATCAAGGAGCTGTGGGAGATCCCGGCCGAGAAGGCTCAAGCTGGCCGCGTCGTCCACACCGCC
>CALMQC010000438.1 GCA_937871895.1 uncultured Roseateles sp.
ATCTTGATGGCGGCGCAAAGGCTGGGAAGGAACGGCCGGGACTGCACTTGGCAAGTTCCGGCGGCTCAGGACGAAAGTCCGTGAGTGTCCCCGCAATCCAAGGCCGTCCGCCTGCGTGGCTTCCCGCCAATTCAGGGCCGAGCGGCTCTGCGCCAAGGCCAGCTGTCAGTTCCCTGAAATGTTTAGTAGCCCCTGTTGTGTTGCGCAGACTTCTAATGACTATCCCTCATTCCAGTCTGCAAATTCGATCCCTAGGATAGCGCAATCCACCCATGGCACTGGTGTGTGCAGTTGCTTGTGTTGGGGTGGACGGGCTTAGGCCCTCACGTGGCGGGGCCATTTGACCCGCTGTTTTTTTGCAGAATGGGATAGCGCTGTCCTCCCTAGATTGCAGTCCCCCCAGGCAATCGGGATGCGCCGGCCCCATCTGCTCGCTCCGCCTCAACGACCCAAGACAAGCGCCGCTCAAGCAGCGCACCACAGCAGGAGACTCCAGCATGCGTTCCCCCGGACAACTGAAGCTCATCCACCTCGCCACCCTCAGCGCCTGCGCGTTGATGGCCGGCGCAGCGATGGCTGACGCCCAAAACCCCGTCGCCCCCGAACCCGAAGCCGTCGATCAAGCCGCTGCCAAGGCCGACGAGGGCTCCAACATCCTGACGCCCGTGGTGGTGACGGGCTCGCGCATTGCGCAGCGCGGCTTCACGCAGCCAACGCCCACGACGCGACTCAACGCGTCCGACCTTGAAAAGCAGGCCCACCCGAACATCTTCCAAAGCATCGTCGAGCTGCCTGCCCTGCAAGGCAGCACCGGCCGCACCACCTTCACCAACAGCACCAGCAGCGGCTTGCAAGGCCTGAGCTCGCTGAGCATGCGCGGCCTGGCTCCGATCCGCACCCTGACGCTGCTGGACGGCCAGCGTGTCGTGCCGGCCAACGTCACTGGCGTGACCGACATCAGCCAGTTCCCGCAGCTGCTCATCCAGCAAGTCGACGTCGTGACCGGCGGTGCCGGCGCGTCCTATGGCTCTGACGCTGTGGGCGGCGTGGTGAACTTCATCACCGACAAGCGCTTCAAGGGCTTCAAGGCCAACATCGAAGGCGGCCAGACCAACTACGGCGACGACGAAACCGGCGCCCTGCAGATGGCCTGGGGCCGCAGCTTCATGGACGAGCGTGGACACATCTCCGTGAGCGCCGAAGTTGTCCGTGAAAAGGGCGTGCCTTCGCCCCGCTTCGGCGGCATTGGCGCCAACGGCCGTACCTGGTTCAACAACCCGGCCTGGCAACAGCGTCCCACCAGCCAGACGACAGACGGCAAGCCGCAGCTCTTCGACATCCGCAACGCGCAGCAGTTCCAGTACTCCAAGTACGGCCTGATCACCCAAGGCCCGCTGCAAGGCACCGCCTTCGGCAAGGACGGCGTGCCCTACCAGTTCCAGTACGGCTCCAACGGCGTGCCCAACGGCACCGGCGGCGTCACCGGCTGTATCACGCCCTTCTGCGTGGGTGGTGATCTCTCCGGCACCATCGGTGGCGGCACCACCATGGGCATGGACCTCAAGCGTCAGGTGCTCTACAGCCGCGCCAGCTATGAGCTGGACGACGACACCGAGGTCTACTTCACGGTCAACCTCGCCAAGACCGATGCCCGCAACACCCCGAACCCCGGCTCGCCCAAGCTCGACAACCTGACCATCCAGTGCGAGAACCCCTACGTGCCGGCCTCGATCAAGCAGGCTTGCGTGGACAAGGGCATCACGAGCTTCAAGTTCGGCACCGCCTATGGCAACCAGCCCAAGGACATCGAGGTCAATCCGGTGCGCGAGCAAAAGCGCTTCGTGATCGGTGCCAACGGCAAGTTCCAGGGCCTGGGCACGACCTGGTCCTATGACAGCTACCTCGAACATGGCGAGAACCACATTGATCTGAAGGTCAGCAACATCATGCTGAACCCGCGCTTCAATGCCGCGATCGACGCCATCAGGCTGCCCGACGGCACCATCGGCTGCCGCAACCCGGTGGCCCGTGCCTCAGGCTGCGCGCCGCTGAACATCCTCGGCGATGTGGTGCAAGACCAGGCAGCGTTGAACTATGTGTTCCCGGCCGTCGGCCCGCACCAGCTCTCGACCCAGCGCCAGACCGTGGCCAGCTTCAACGTCAACGGCCAGCCCTTCTCCAACTGGGCCGGCCCGGTGGCTGTGGCGCTGGGCGCTGAAGCTCGCAAGGAAGGCTACTGGGTCACTGGCGACCCGTATGGCAACGGCGTCTACCCCGCCACGCCCAACACGGCCGACTACCCCGCTGACCCCCTGCTGAACACCTCGGTCGGCAACAACTGGTTTGCCGGCAACTACCACGCTGCGGTGGGTGCCTACAACGTCGAGGAAGGCTTCGTGGAAATGAACGCCCCCTTGTTCAAGTCGGATCGCATGGGCGACGCCAACCTGAACGTGGCGGTGCGCCGTACCCAGTACAGCACGGCCGGTGGCATCACCAGCTGGAAGGCTGGTTCGACCTGGAAGACGGGCGTTGATGGCCTGCGTCTGCGCTACGTGATGTCGCGCGACGTGCGTGCCCCCAACCTGTCTGAGCTGTTCGCCGCTCCGGTGGTGATCAACCAGGCCGTCAACTACCTGGGCAACACCTACAACGTCCAGCAGCGCACCATCGGCAACGTCAACCTGCGCCCTGAGCTGGCCGACAACAAGAGCATCGGCCTGGTGCTGGCCAACCCGAAGTGGGCCCCTGGCCTGAGCCTGTCGTTCGACTACTACGACATCAAGCTCAAGGACGTGATCTCCACCTTCGGCGCCCAGCAGCAAGTTGACCTGTGCGCCGCCGGCAACCAGGAGTTCTGCGCCGCGATGGACCTGGTCAGCCCCGTCAAGTACGTGCAGTTGCAGGCCTTCAATCTGGCCAAGATGCGCAACAAGGGCTACGACCTCGAAGGTCTGTACCGCTTCAGCCTCGCCGGCGTCGGCATGCCCGGCAAGGTCACGCTGCGCGGCCTCGGCACCCGGACCAAGAGCTTCCTGGTCACGTCCGGCATCATCGGCACCATCCCGGCAGAGCGTGCGGGCGTCAACCTCGGCGACACGCCGAAGTGGAAGGCCCAGTTCTCGCAAACCTGGGAAGGCGAAACGGTCAGTGTCTCGTTCGCTCAGCGCTACATCAGCAAGGGCGTTTACAGCAACGAGTTCATCGAGTGCCAGACCAACTGCCCGGTCTCGACGGCTCAGCACCAGACCATCGACAACAACCAGATGAAGGGCGCGACCTACTTCGATCTGTCGGGCAGCTACAAGATCAACAAGAACATCACCGCCTACTTCAAGATCGACAACGTCACCGACGTGACCCCGCCCAACGCCCCCGGCACCAACACGGGCTATGGCGTGAACCCCTCGCTGTTCGACGTGCTCGGCCGCGTCTACCGCATCGGCGCTCGCCTGAACTACTGATCGCCGCCACGGGGCCACAAGCCCCGTTTGGTTGCAATGACAAAGGCCTCCCTCGGGAGGCCTTTTTCTATGGCAGTCGCGCGAGGCTCAGGCGCCGCAGACCGCCTCGCCCTGGTCGAACACGATCTCCCAGCCCCCTGCCGCCTTGCGCCGCCAGGTCGAGTGGAAGCGATTGATGAGCTTGCCCTCGGGGTTGAACACCGGCCCGCTGCTGTAAGCCAATTCGCCCGTTGGCGCCAGCATCACGAAGTCGGGCTTCCAGCTGAACGGCGCCTTGGCGCCCTCGAAGAACGGCAGCCAGACCTTCATCACCGCCTCGATGCCCATGGCCGGGTTGCGACCCATGCCAAACACCGTGTCGGGCGCCAAAAAGCTCTGAAAGGCCTTGGGGTCGCGTGCCGCCATGCTGGCCGCAAAGGCCGTCTCGGTAGCGGTCACGTCGGCCTTGCGCCGGGCTTGCTCTTCGGTACTGAGCCAGGCTGGCGCGGGTGTGGAAGCTGCCAGAGCGGCTCCGGGCAGGGTGGTCGCCAGCAAGGCGTGACGTCGTTTCATAGCGATGGCTCTTTCATCAAAAGGCAGCAATGCCGGTCTGCGCCCGGCCCAGGATCAAGGCATGGATGTCATGCGTCCCCTCGTAAGTGTTCACGACTTCGAGGTTGACGAGATGCCGCGCAATCCCGAACTCGTCGCTGATGCCATTGCCACCCAGCATGTCGCGCGCCGTGCGGGCAATCTCCAGCGCCTTGCCGCAGGAGTTGCGCTTCATGATCGACGTGATCTCGACGGCCGCCGTGCCCTCATCCTTCATGCGGCCCAGGCGCAGGCAGCCTTGCAGCCCCAGCGTGATCTCGGTCTGCATGTCGGCCAATTTCTTTTGCACCAGTTGGTTGGCTGCCAGCGGCTTGCCAAACTGGCGGCGGTCCAGCACGTACTGGCGCGCCGTGTGCCAGCAGCTCTCGGCGGCGCCGAGCGCCCCCCAGGCAATGCCATAGCGGGCCGAGTTGAGGCAGGTGAACGGCCCCTTGAGCCCACCCACTTCCGGGAAGGCGTTCTCCGCCGGGCAGAAGACTTTGTCCAGCACGATCTCACCGGTGATGGACGCGCGCAAGCCCACCTTGCCATGGATGACGGGCGCCGAGAGCCCCGCCCAGCCCTTCTCCAGCACAAAGCCGCGGATCACCCCGCCATCGTCCTTGGCCCAGACCACGAACACATCGGCAATCGGCGCATTGGTGATCCACATCTTGGCGCCGGTCAGCTCAAAGCCGCCCGGCACCGCGCGCGCTCGCGTCACCATCGAGCCCGGGTCCGAGCCATGGTCGGGCTCGGTCAGCCCAAAGCAGCCGATCCACTCGCCGCTGGCCAGCTTGGGCAAGTACTTCTGCCGCTGCGCTTCGGTCCCGAACTCGAAGATCGGCAGCATCACCAGCGAGGACTGCACGCTCATCATCGAGCGGTAGCCCGAGTCGATGCGCTCCACCTCGCGGGCGATCAGGCCGTAGCTCACGTGGTTGAGCCCTGCCCCACCGTAGGCCGCCGGGATCGTTGGCCCCAGCAGACCCAGCGCGCCCATCTCCCGGAAGATGGACACATCGGTCTTCTCATGCCGGAAGGCCTCCAGCACGCGGGGCTGCAAGCGCTCGCGGCAGTAGACCGCCGCTGCCTCGCGCACCATGCGCTCGTCCTCGCTGAGCTGCTCGTTCAGCAGCAGCGGGTCGTCCCACTGAAAACTAGCTTTGGTGGCCATTGGCACCTCCAAGGTTATGAGCCTCAGCCTACCCCGAGAT
>CALMQC010000439.1 GCA_937871895.1 uncultured Roseateles sp.
AGCTTGGTGAACGCCTTTGACCAGTTGACCCGCAAGCCGCGCACGTCCTTGTGCACCTGGTGCCCCCAGCGGGGGTCGGGCATGTACCGGAACTGAAAGCCGACTAGCGCGGTCATCGTGCGGTCTCCTGAGCTGCCTCGGTCTTGCGGCGAATCTCAAACGGGCGGGCGTTGGGAGCGAACCCGCCGCCGCCGATGTCCACCATGCCCTTTGCGTGCATGGCTTTGAGCAGAGCGAACAGGCTCCCGGTGAACGGCAGGCTTTCGTCTGCCCGTCCTCGGAACACGTCGCGCCGGATGTCGTGCGCGGTGTACGCGCGGCCGTCGCGGATGTGGTTCATCACCACGGCCATCGCGTCGTAATGGGCCTCGTTCAGCCGAGAGAGGTTCATGCGTGGGCTCCGTTCATGCCGGCCACTCGCTTCTCGAGCGTGGTGATGAAGTAACCGGCCGGGTTGGTCAGGTTGCGAGCCGAGCGCCGCGTCTCCCGCAGCACGTCGTTCGCCATGTCGGTGTCGATCGGCAACCGGGCCAGCTTGAGCGCGGCTTCTTGAGTCAGCCAGGCCAGGTCTGAGGCCAGCCAGTGGGGCCGCTGCATCAGCGCCGCCGCCCTTGCCTTTAGCCGCTCCAGCTCGACGCCATCAGCAGCAGCATCATGCGTTGCTGTTGATGATGCTGTTGTCTTTTGTTCTTCTGTGTTTTGTGTTCTGATGTCGCGCGAGCGCACGCGAGCAACTGGCATGCCATCGGCAGTCGGACGGCGCTCGGTCGGCAGTTCGTCGGCACTCGGTCGGCAGTCGGACGGCGCTTGGACGGCGCGCTGCGCCGTCGGCGCGACGACGTAGAGCCATCCGACTTCGGTGGCGGTGAGGGTCTGGATCGCCCGCCGGACCGTGCCGACCGGCCAACCGCACTTGGCCGCGATCCGCTCCGGCGTCCACTCGCCGCGGTCGTCGGAGAGCACGCCGCGGGGACGGGGGCAGGTGGCCGCGATCAGCACGCACCACCAGAACAGTCCGTAAGCCTCCCGGCCGCTGGCGGTCTGCCCGAGCAGCCTGGCGGTCGTGCTTTCCCGGCGGTGAGCGCTGACGGGAAGGTACTGCAGCGCGTTGACCTCGCGCGACCGGCGGTCTTCGAAAACGGTGTCCCAGTCTTTGATCGCCAACGGCATCTCAGCGTCCTGCTTCGGTCAGGTGGTCGGGTCGGTCTTCTGGGCCAGCTTCTTCGCTTGCCGCTTGGCCTCGCGCGCCTCGTACGCGGCCTGGCGTGCCGCCTGCTTCTGAGCGATGCGTGTGGACTTGGAGCTCGGCGGGCGGGGTTCGGTCGCAGACCGAATTTCGACGCCCCGGCCCGCCGGCCGGCGTTCCTGCATGCCCAGCAACACCCCCGCGGTCAACAGTGCATTCAGACTCATCGTCGTCTCCTTTCAATCCCCCGTTGCCGCGCTTGTCAGCCCGGTGGGGGCGGGGCTTCTACGGCGCACCCGAAGACCGTTTCGGCACGGCGCGACAGGCGCCGATGTCAGTCGGCGGGCTCGTACGTCGCCTCGAAGATCTCGGGCTTGCAGGGGTAGAACTCGCCCTTGACGCCACGGATGATCCAGTCGCCCGGCTGCGCGGTCATCTTGCCTTCGAGCGTGTTGATGGTCACTGTGCGAGAACCGAGCATTTGCTCGCACTCTGGAATGCCCAGGCACTCGATCGACGCGAGCGTGCCGTCGAACTGCACCGCCTCGATCACCACCGGCTTCTTGCGGAACTTCGCCATTGTGAACCTCCTTTGGTCAGGGAACCCCGCCCGCGGCGTCGCGCTAGATTCGAAGACATGCGCCACGACCACGGGCGGGGGTTTAACGCTCACTCGCCCGCGTCTTCCGCGGCGTCTTCCTCTACGTTCACGTTGCGCTTCAGGTCGTCGGCGTTGCCGCCCAGGCGGTACACCATCTGCTCGCGCGGGTACTGGCCATCCTCATAAGCGAAGATGTCGTCCGCGGTGATGTGGTCCTCGTGCCCGCCGAGCTTGATGACCCACGGCAACGGCGGGGCCTTCCCGTGATGCTGCTCGTACGCGATGTCGAAGTACAGCCCCAGGGCGAACTTCGCCGCCACCCGACGGGCCCGCGCCACGATCTGCGACTTGGGCAGCTTCCCATCCGTGTACGCCTTGAACGACTGCGTCGTCGGCCCGAACTTCTTGCCGGCCAGGTACGCCGCGGCCTGCTCCTTGAACTCGCCTCGCTCGTTGGCCTCCGTGATGCGCCGCTTGTGGACTCGGTAGACCAGGCCGAAGAACGATCGCTCGTGGTTGGCCAGCTTGACGAAGCAGCTACCCATTTTGAACGCCGTGAGCGTTTTGAGTTCGGCATTCCAGGGGCGACGCTGGCCCTTCTCCCATTTGATGTGGGGGCACAGACCCGCGAAGCTCCATACGTGCGAGACGTTGGGCGCCTTCTCGATGTCGATGTGTGCCCGCAGCCCCGCGGCGATGACGGGCCCGATGCCCAGCACGCGCCGGATCTGCAAGCAGACCGGGTCGTACTTGGTGTACTCGTCAAGCATCGCGTGCACGCGCCGCTCAAGCGTGCCGTTTTGCTGGCTCAGCCACGCCATGCAGGCGTGCGGTTCGGTGCCGTCGGCCGTCATGGCGCTGACCTGGCCGGCGGAGCGGATGCGGGCCTCCTGCATCTGGTAGTAGGTGTCGACAAAGTAGCGCAGGGCGTTGCGCTCAAGGGTGCGGGCGGCGGCCTTGATGTCCTTCGACAGCCGCTCGATGGTCTCTTCGAAGGGGTTGGACTCGATCACTCGGACGTTTGGTACTGCGGTCATGGGGGTTCTCCTTGGTTCGCTCATCAGATTTGCACGTCGTGCTTGATGGCTCGCTCGCGCGTTATGCACTTCCTGTCCTTTGGCTCGCTCGACTGCTTTGAACGTCTCTCTGGTTGACTCGCTCAGGGGTCCGTTTGCACCACTATCACATTGGCCCGCTCCTTCTCTTTGCACGTCCGACTCCTCGGGCTCGCTCGACAACCTTGAACATCAACTGTGCTGGCTCGCTCGACCATCTTGCATGTCTATGGACTTGAGCTCGATCCCCTTCAGTGCACGTCGGACACTATGTCTTGCTCACTTACCTTGCACATCCGAAGCCATGGCTAGCTCAACAACCTTGCACATCAAGACCTTTGGCTCGCTCGACAACTTTGAACGTCGATCGTCCTGGCTCGCTCGGTTGCGGTGCACTTCTCCCACACTGGCTCGATCCAAGGTCTTGCACATCTTTCCGTCTGGCTCGTTCTCTCACTTTGGACATCGACTGGGTCTGGCTCGCTCTGGGGTTGTGAACGTCTGCGGTTTTGGCTCGCTCGCGTGAAGTGCACGTCTGCTTTCTTGGCTCGCTCCGAGAACATGCACGTCGTTCAGTTTGGCTCGCTCTGGGACTGTGCACGTCTAGCTGCTTGGCTCGTTCAAGGCGCCCCGCGGCGTGTCGGCCGACCGGGGCGATGTTCGCGGGGACTGATTCTCATATCAAGCGGCACCCCCTTTCACGGTTCAGGAATCCCGCCCCGGGCCTTTCGGCGCTGGGACGAGTGCGCTTGTCACGGCTTCTGTTGGCCTTCGACGCCGCGAGCTTCACGCTCGGCGGAGCGGCGCGCGAGGATCGCAAGCGCCGACTGCACGGCCACCAGGGCCGCTTGGTTGTCGTCACACGCAAACGGGCCGGACTGAAACCCCTTGAGACGATCCTCGACGATCGCCAACAGGGACTCGTTCGTGCATCCGTTGATTTCCACCGCCGGGTCGCCACGCTGGAACCGCAGATTGACGCCCCAGGCTGGAGCCACGCCGACGCCGCCGCCATAGTCGCGTTGCGGCCCCTTGATGATGTACATATTGCTCGCGCCGCCGGCTCCGGGCGCGTCCTGCGCCTCCACGGTGATTTGACGGTTGCACTCGTTGACGTGATGCGACATAAGTACCTTCATTGAGAACTCCTTGGTTGGGGAATCCCGCCCGGCTCCGTTGGTTGCCGGACGGGCGAGGAGAGAGAGACAAGCGGCCGGTGGGGACTCGAACACCCGGGCAGAGGACATGGGGCCCCCGCCTGCACCTGCTCCGGCCGTGGGATCAGCCTTCGCGGAAGTTGAACTTCTGCCTTGGCGCCGGGCCCCCCTGCTCGCCGGTGCCAGGGGCGACGGCAGGGCTGGGCTGGGCCGCACTCGTGGTGTCGCCCTCGCCGGCGGTGGAGCCCTGGGCGCCGTCGGCTTGCTGGGCGGGTTTACTAGCGGTCTGGACCTTGTTGAGCTTGTTGATCTCGTCAAAGGGGTTGGGCTTGGCGGGCTTGGCCTCGTCGTCAATCTCGCCCTCTTCCGTGAACACGGTTCCGGTGAGGCGGGCGTAGATCGCGGCCTTCATCTTGCGGTCGGCCTTGCCGAGAATCGCGTCGGCCCCCTGGCCCTCGTTGACGCGCACCGGGATGCGGCGCTCCATGGAATCCTGCTTGCCCGTGAAGCACCACGTGGCGCGCATCGGCACGATGCTGCCCAGCTTGCTCCCCTCAGGCACGTCGATCGGGTCCACACGCAGATCCGTGAGCCCTTCGAGCTGCTGGAGTAGCGCGGTTATTCCGTTTCGGGTGATGTAGGTGCGCCCACTGATGATGTTGAACTGGTTGCCCAGCGGAGAGACGCCGAGGAGCATGGCCTCGATGAGACACTCGCGAACGGTCCCAGGCTCGTACTGGTCCTTCTCCGGCTTGCGATCCCGGTCGGTCAGGAACCCTCGTGGGTTGCCCATGAGAGGCTTGAAGCACCGAATCAGGATCTCGTCGGTAAGCAGGCCGCGCAGGTACTCCATGCCCTCTACCACGAGGATCGCCTGTTCGATCCGTGACTTTGCGGCGAGTTGTTGCGGGCTGAGCTTGCTGAGCACGATGTCGGCGGTGAGAAGCCGCTTGAGGTCGTTGCTCTCGCCGTTGGCCCGGGACAGGAGCTTCCTGAGCTCTTCCGATGCGGGCACTTCGATCATCGACTGCGGCGCCGGTGCCGCGGTGGTTGCTGCCTGCGTCATTGACCGCTCTCCTTTTCCCGCAACAGCGAGAACTCCTCGAACTTGCCGGACGCAAATATGGTCGAGATTCCGAAAAAGACAATGCGGTTGACGTCCTTTGTGGTGGTTCCGTGCGGCACGTAGAAGTACAGCTCATCCGCCAGCTTGCGCCCTTCTTCCCCGCCATTGGCGAGAAGCAGCCCGGCCGCTGC
>CALMQC010000440.1 GCA_937871895.1 uncultured Roseateles sp.
GGGGGGCATGTGGCGTAAGGCGAGGACGGCGTGCAGGAGCGCGTCGAAGGGTTTGGTGGGCGGGGGCGCGTCGGTCCACCAGTAGTTGATGAGGATGTTGAAGCCGGAGAGGGACTGGACCTGGTGCCACCAGGCGTAGGGCAGGTAGAGGGCGTCGCCGGGGTCGAGCTCGGCGACCTGGGCGTGGGCGAGGGCCTCGCGGAAGCGGGGGTAGCGGTCGTGGTCGGGCGCTTCGAGGTCGACCATGCTGACGGGCGGGCCGGCGGGCGTGAAGTCGATGGGGCCGATGTAGAGATTGGGCAGTTGCTCGGGCGGGAAGAGCGTGAAGCGGCGGCGGCCGGCGACGACGCAGGCGAGGTTCTGCGCGAGGTCAAAGTGGGTCTGCACCCGGACGGCGTTGCCGATCCAGATGCGGGGCATGACCTGCGGGCCGAGCAAAGGCAACGGGATGGCCTCGGCCAACTGCGGCAAGCAGGCGGGCAGGGGCATGGAGTCCATGTAGATGGCAGGGGCCGTGGCGTCAGCGGCGTGCGCGAGCAGCAGGCGCAGGCCGTCGAGGAGTGCGGTCGGCCGGCGCTCGAAGGTGAGCCCGGCCATGCCTTCGCGGTAGAACAGGTGGCGGCCGGCTGCTGGGTCGCCGAGCGTGAGTGGGATGCGCGCGCCCGAAGAGAACGGCAGCAGGTATTCGCAGACGGCTTGGTCAGACACCTGGGCGGCTTGCACCACTGGCCAGTGCTTGACGAGGCCACGCAGGATCACCGGGCGGTTGGCAGGCAGCACCTCGGCGCGGAAGCGCGCGGTGAAGTCAGCGGCATCGACGCCGTGCAGCTCGGCGGTGCGGGGCAGGTCAGCGGTGGGGATGGGGCTCATGGCCCGCGCATTGTCCGCGCTGGTCAGCCCAGCCACCCCAGCAGGCTCTCGCCTGATTCCTCCAGTTGCGAAGGCGCCGTCCAGCCCTGGGCCCAGTCGAGGAACTGGTCGGCTGGCATGGGCTTGGCGAGGAAGTAGCCCTGGCCTTCGTTGCACCCGAGGGCCGCGAGCAGGCTCCAGGCCTTGATGGTCTCCAGGCCTTCGGCGACGACGCTCAGGCCCAGGTTGTGCGCCAGCTCGACGGTGGAGCGCACGATGCGGGCGTCGTCCAGGTCGCGCTCCATCGCGAGCACGAAGCTCTTGTCGATCTTGAGTTCATCGACCGGCAGGCGCTTCAGGTAGGCGAGCGAGGAGTAGCCGGTGCCAAAGTCGTCGATGCTGAGCTTGAAGCCCTGGGCGCTGAGGTGCTCCAGCGTGGAGAGTGCGCGCTCGGGGTCGTCCATGATGGCGGACTCGGTGATCTCCAAACACAGGGTCTGCGGCGCAACGCCGAGCGGTGTGAGCAGGGCTTCGATCTTGGCGGGCAGGTCCTGGTCGAGCAGGTCGCGGGTGGAGAGGTTGACCGACAGGCGAAGCTGGTGGCCGGCGTCCATGGCGCGGCGCGAGAAGGCGGCGGTCTCGGCCAGCACCCAGGCGGTGAGCTGGCGCACGAAGCCCGTCTGCTCGGCAAAGGGGATGAACTGCATGGGCGGCACCAGGCCACGCGTGGGGTGCTGCCAGCGCACCAGGGCCTCGGCGCCGACGATCTTGCGGGCGCGCAGGTCGACCTTGGGCTGCAGGTAGAGCCGCAGCTCGCCTGCCGCGACGGCCTGGCGCAGCTCGGACAGCAGCGAGAGCGACTCCTGGCTGCCCACGTCGAGCTGGGCGTGATAGATGAGGCTGCCGCATTGACGGGTCTTCGCGGCATCCATGGCCAGCTCGGCGCGGGCCAGCAGCAGGTTCACCTCGTGGCCGTGTTCGGGGTAGAGCGCAATGCCGATGCCAGCGCCGAGGTCGATGGTCTGGTCGTCGATCTGCAGCGGGCGTTCGAAGTCTTTCAGGATGGCAAAGGCCGCCTCGCTGGCCTGGCGCGCATTGACCTGCTCCAGCACGATGACGAACTCGTCGCCATAGAGCCGGGCCAGGTCGGCATGCACGGCGCTGCACAGCTGCCCGAGGCGCTTGCCCACGGCTTGCAGCAGGCGGTCGCCCAGCTCGCGTCCCAGCACGTCGTTGACGCGCTTGAAGCGGTCGAGGTTGAGCATCAGCACGGCGCCGTGGCTGTCGGGCGTGAGCAGGTGGTGCTGCAGCAGCTCGGCGAGGCGCGCGCGGTTGGGCAGCAGGGTCAGCTGGTCCACGTAAGCGAGGTTGGCCACCAGGGCGTCGCGGCGCTGGATGCCCTCGCGCATGTTCTCCAGCGCGATGGACAGGTTGCGCACCTCGACCACGCCGGGCGAGGCGCTGACGGGGGTCTCGTAGTCACCGCGCTCCAGGCGGCGTGCTGCTTGCGACAGGCCCTTGATGGGCTCGCTGATGGAGCGCGCCAGCAGCACGCTCAGGACCGCAAACACGGCCACGCCCAGCAGCGTCAGCCCGAGCAGCACCAGCTGCAGCTGGCGGTAGGGCGCAAGGGCGGCGTCGAGTGAGCGCAGCAGCAGCACGCCGGCGCTTTGGCCACCGTCGTTGATGAGCGTCACGAAGCGCGAGCTGACGCGCTCGCCGTCGATCGCGCTCAACTGCGGCACGCCTTCGTCGCCAAAGCTGAGGGGGCTCGCGCGCGTGGCATCGAGGGTCTGGGCCAAGGGCTTCCAGCCGGCTTCGCTGCTGCGCATCAGCAGCACGCCGTCCAGCTCGGACAGGGCCTTGAGGTCGTCCAGCACGGCGCGGTCGAGCGTGAAGGCCATCAGCACCCAGCCCACCGGCGCGGGTGTGCGCACCGGAACGGCCACCACCTGGTAGGCCTGGCCGCCGCGCACGGTCAGCACGGCGTCGCGGGCCTTGCCGGCCGCGTTGCCAGCCACATTGCCTGTCACCTCGCCGGCCACCTCGCGCAAGGCCGCCGAGAGCGCATGCGCATCCGGGTGCGTGGCGACGACGAGCTGGAACTGGGCGTCGAAGTAGGCCACCACACGCGCGCCGATGCGCTCGCCCTGGTTGTCGAGGGCGCTCTTGACGGTCTCTGCGGTGGCGGCATCGGGGTGGGCCAGCCACTGGCCGAGCGCTTCCTTGAAGCCGTAGTCCTTGGCCTGCAGCTCGGCAGCGTCACGCAGACGCGTGGCTTGCTGTACGAGCAGGCGGCGCAGCACGCGCTCACCGGTCTGCAGGTCGGCCGCCAGCGAGACCTCGGCATTGCCCGTCACCGCGCTGCGCGTGACGACCAGGCTCACCAACTGCACCAACAGCAGCAAGCCCAGGAAGAGGGCCACGATGCGGCCCTCCAGGCGGCGGAGGTTGAGGAAGGCGGGCATCAGTCGCGCATCAATCCGGGAGCGTGACGACCAGGGCCTTGCTGCTTGCGCCGATGTCGAGCGGCTGGGCTTGCAGCTGCTGCGGCTGCTTCTGCGCCGCGTGCCACGTGAGGAGGCGATGTTCGCCCGCTGGCAGGTCGAGGCTGGCCTCGCCGCGCGCGTCGGTGCGGGCAAAGTGCGGCGTGTCCACCACCACGATGTGGGCGCTCATGCGGTCATGGATGTTGCAGCCCAGGGCGGCCACGCCGGGTTTGTCGAACACCACAGGCTCGGCCGGCGTGCCGGCATAGAGCTTGATGTCGAACACCTTGACCGGCGAGAACGAATAGACGTGGTGCCGCACAGTGTCGAAGTTGGGGAAGGACACGGCGGTGCCCGTCTGCACCACCAGCACCGGCGGCCGGAAACTGCGGTCGCGCTGGCTCATCTCGGCCTTGGCCGTGCTGGTGCGGCTCGCGCGGCCGCGCAGCTCCACGGCCACCACGGCGTCCGCCACCGGCTGGCCGGCTGCGGTGCGCACTTGCAGCGTGACGGGCACGGCCCACGCGGCCGCAGCGGGCCAGAGCAGGACGCCAGCCAGCGCGGCCCGACGCTGGGACCGATGCATTGAGAGAGTCGCCATGGGAAAAACCTGGTGCCTACGATAGCGCGCAAGGCCGCCGGCGGCGAGGTCATCCGACCGCTGTGGACGGGTCGGGCGCGATGCCGGCGCGCTTGGCGTGGCGTCCGTCACGCGAACGGGCGCACGGCCGAAAGACTCCCAAGCGCTCAGGCCTGCAGCGCGATGCCCGTCTTGCCGGCAGCGGTCTCGGTCAGCATCAGCGCCAGGCGGCGCAGTGCGGCCCAGGCGTCGAGCGGCCAGTCCGGGTGGCGCAGGCCCTTGGCGATGCCGTCCACCGTTTGCGCGGCGCCCACCAGGCGGGCGCAGTCGGCGGCGTCGAGGCGCGACGCGACGCGCTCCATCAGCTTCTCCTTGGCGCCCCA
>CALMQC010000441.1 GCA_937871895.1 uncultured Roseateles sp.
CGTGGACGATCAGCGGGTGGTCGGCAGGGCGGCCCTTGGCGGCAAAGATGCCGGCCACGGCCGCGTCATCGTCGGCGCGGGCCGCAAGGCCGTAGACCGTTTCGGTCGGCAGGCCAAGCAGCCGCCCGGCCGCGAGGCACTCGGCAGCCGCACGGATCGAAGCGCGCTCAACACCAGCCAGCAGCATGGCTAGAAGGGCAGCCCCAGGATCGCGGCGGCCTGCGCCGCCACCGCACGCGCGGCCTCGGGCGTGTCTGCCGTCAGGTTGAGGTGGCCCATCTTGCGCCCCGGGCGGGCCTCGGCCTTGCCATACAGGTGCAGATGCGCGCCTGGCAGGGCCAGCACGGCGGCCCAGTCGGGCGTCTGCGGGCCCTCGCCGCCGCGGAACCACAGGTCACCCAGCAGATTGAGCATCACGCTGGCCTGCACCAGGCGCGGCGCCACCAGCGGCAGGCCGGCCATGGCACGCACCTGCATCTCGAACTGCGAGACGTCGCAGCCATCGAGCGTGTAGTGGCCGGAGTTGTGCGGGCGCGGGGCCATCTCGTTGACGACGAGGCGGCCGTCCTGCAGCAGGAAGAACTCGATGCACAGCACGCCCACATAGCCCATGGCCTCGGCCACCTGGCGGGCGCTGGCCACGGCCTGCTGCTGCAGCGCGGCATCGACGCCCGTGGCGGGCACCTCGGTGACGGCAAGGATGCCGTCGCGGTGCAGGTTCTGCTGGACGGGGAAGTTGACGATGCTGCCATCGGCCCCGCGCACGACGATGACCGACAGCTCGGCCGCCAGCGGCAGCAGTTGCTCCAGCACGCAGGGCACGCTGCCGAGGCGCTCCCAGGCGGCGCTCAGCTCAAGCGGCGTGCGCACGCGCACCTGGCCTTTGCCGTCGTAGCCCATGCGGCTGGTCTTGAGGATGCCGGGCAGCAGGCTGGGGTCGATGGCCGCCAGCTCGATCTCGTTGGTGATGACGGCATGCGGCGCGCAGGGCACGCCGGCCTTCTCGAAGTGGGCCTTCTCGACCGCGCGGTCCTGGCAGACCGCCACGCACTCGCCGCTGGGTGCGACGAAGCGCATGCCGGCCAGGGTTTCGAGCGCGATGGCGGGCACGTTCTCGAACTCGGTGGTGATGGCGTCGCAGTCACGCGCCAGCTGCGCAAGGCCGAAGGAGTCGAGGTAGTCGGCACACAGATGCTGGTCGGCCACGGCACCGGCGGGGCTGGCTTTGTCGGGGTCGAGCACCACGCAGCGGTAACCGAGCGAATGCGCAGCCTGCACGAACATGCGGCCGAGCTGGCCGCCGCCCAGCACGCCCAGGGTGGCGCTGCCCGGGAGCAGGGGCGTCACTTGAGCGCCTCGCTCATGCCGCGGGCAATTTCGGTCTGCTCGCGCCGGAAGGCCAGCAGCCGGGTGCGCAGATCGGGGCTTTCATTGGCCAGCATGGCCACCGCAAAGAGTGCGGCATTGGCCGCGCCGGCCGCGCCGATGGCGAAGGTGGCCACAGGGATGCCCTTGGGCATCTGGACGATGGAGTGCAGGCTGTCCACGCCCTGCAGGTGGCGGCTGGCCACCGGCACACCGAGAACGGGCACGGTCGTCTTGGCGGCCAGCATGCCCGGCAGGTGGGCCGCGCCGCCCGCACCGGCGATGATGGCCTTGAGGCCGCGCGTGGCCGCCGCCTCGGCGTAGGCGAACATTTCGTCGGGCATGCGGTGGGCCGAGACCACCCGTGCCTCGAAGGGGACATTGAACTCGGTGAGAATCTCGGCCGCCAGTTTCATCGTCTCCCAGTCGCTGCTGGAGCCCATCACGATGCCCACCAGGGCGTCCGGGTTCGAGTTCACTGGGTTTGACAAAAGGGGCCTCCACGGCGGCTGAATTGAGCCTTGAATTGTAGGAGCCGCCCCTCCATCTGCCCCGACCATGATCGACATCACCCTCCAGAACTTCGAAGCCGAACTGATCCTCGGGTCCCAGCAGCAGCCGGTGCTGCTGGACATCTGGGCGCCCTGGTGCGGCCCCTGCAAGACGCTCGGCCCGGTGCTGGAGAAGCTGGAGGCCGAGTACGCCGGCCGCTTCCAGCTCGCCAAACTGAACAGCGACGAGGTGCCCGAGATTGCGACGCAGCTGAGCCAGATGTTCGGCGTGCGCAGCATCCCGTTCTGCGTGATGTTCGTGGACGGCCAGCCGGTGGACGGCTTTGTGGGCGCGCTGCCGGAGGCGCAGATCCGCAGCTTCCTGGACAAGCACGTGCCCGAAGGCGCGGCGCTGGCGGCCGAGGCCGAGGTGGCTGAAGCGGAAGAACTGGCGGCAGAAGGCAGCCTGGAGGCCGCCGTTGGCAAGCTGCAGCACGCGCTGCAGACCGACCCGGGCAACGACGTCGCGCGCTTTGACCTCGTCAAGCTCCTGCTGGAAGTGGGCAAGGTGGCGGCGGCGCGGGAAGCCTTTGAGCCTGTGGCTGCCAAGGCGGCCGACACGCTCAGCCCGAGCCCACGCCTGGCGGCCTTGGCCGTCTGGCTGACCGCCTCCGAAGCGCCCGCCGCCGACCCCGCTGCGCTGCAAGCGGCCATTGCCGCCAACAAGCGCGATTTCGACGCCCGGTTTGCACTGGCCCAGCACCATCTGGCCGGCCAGCGCTTCACCGAAGCCATGGACGAGCTGCTCGAAATCATCATGCGCGACAAGGCCTGGAACGACCAGGCAGCGCGCAAGACCTATGTCGCCATCCTGGAGCTGCTGACCAAACCGCCGGTCAAGTCGGCGGCAGATGCGCCCAAGAGCGGCGGCATCGAACTCGCGGGCAAGGCCGTGGCCGTGCAGAGCGACCCGGTGATCGACCAGTACCGCCGCAAGCTCTCGATGGCGCTGTTCTGAAGCGCCCGCCGCTCAGCGTGTGATGGTGCCGGCCGCTGCCGGCAGCGCCCGCAGGCCGGCCGCCTCCAAGGCCAGCACCCAGTCAGCCCGATGCTGGTCAAAGGCCACCCAGGCCTGCTCAGCCGCCGCACGATGCCGCGCGGCGCTGTCTTGTTCGCCCAGGCGTTGATGCACGTCGGCCAAGCGCGCGTGGGCAGCAGCGCGGTCTTCGATGTCGCAGCCGTCAGGGGCCTCGACACGCAGCTCCAGCGCCGCTGACTCGGCCAGCGCACGGGCGCGCGCGGTTTCGCCCACCTCGACGCAGCACCACGCCAGGTCGGCCAGCAGGCTGTGGCCGATGTGGGACAGTCCCGCTGCCATCAGGGCGGGGAGCTGGGATTCGAGCACGCGACGGGCCTCGGCCACCTGGCCCTGTACCAGCAGCAACTGGGCCCGCACCAGGGGCGTCAGCTCAGAGCGGGCGGTACCGCCCACGGCGGCATCGAAGTGACTGACCGAATCCACGCTGAGCAAGGCTGACGGCGCCTCGCCCGGCCGGCCGCGCAAGGCGTCAATGCGGATGCGCAGCGCGCGCACCTGGGTCTGGTTGTAGAGCAAGGCGGCCAAGGCGGCGTCGTCACCATCGATCAGGCATTGCTGGCGCGCGAACGTGAACCACTCGACAGCGACCGGGTCCTGGCTGACGCTCCAGGCCAGAGCCACGGCCGTGGCCGCCCGGTAGCGCACCCCGGCGTCGGCCTGCGGGCTGGCCAGGGCCTGTTGCGCAGCGGCGGCTACCAGCGCCGGACGACGTGCCACGACTTCAAGGTGTGCCCGCCACGCGAGGCCCCAGGGCAACAGGTCGGCCACGCCTGCGGCCTCGGCCATGTCCTGGGCGCGCTGCACACGCAGATGGGCCAGCGGCAGGTGGCCGGCGTAGAAGGCCAGCACCCCCTCGGCCAAATGCAGCCAAGCCGTCAGCTCGGCACGCGGCTGCACCAGGGAGCGTTGGTAGAGGCGCCCCATCTCGGTACGGGCCTCCTGCTCGCGCCCATGGCGCGCCAGCAGCAGGCAGCGCTGCACCTGCAAGCCAGCCACTCGCCCGGGTAGGGTTGCCCAGGCCGCGATCTCGGCTTCCAGGCGCTGGGCGAGGCGGCTGCGCAGCTGGGTCATGAGGTGAGGCGGGTCAGGGCTTCCTGGTACTTCTCGACGGTACGGGCAATGACCTCGGCCGGCAGCGCGGGCGCAGGCGCTGTCTTGCCCCAGTGCTTGCCGTCCACGGTGGCGGCTTCCAGCCAGTCGCGCACGAATTGCTTGTCGTAGCTGGGCGGGTTGCGGCCCGGGGCGTAGCTCTCGACCGGCCAGTAGCGCGAGGAGTCGGGCGTCAGCACTTCGTCCATCAGCGTGAGCGTGCCGTCGGCATCGAGGCCGAACTCGAACTTGGTGTCGGCAATGATGATGCCCTTGGTCAGCGCGTAGTCGGCCGCCCGTTGGTAGAGCTGGATGGAGATGTCGCGGACGCGGGTGGCGAGGTCGGCGCCGATGATCTCGACCATGCGCGTGAAGTCGATGTTCTCGTCGTGCTCGCCCTGTTCGGCCTTGGTGGCCGGCGTGAAGATGGGTGCTGGCAGCTTGTCGGCATTGCGCAGCCCGGGCGGCAGGGGGACGCCGCAGACCGAACCCGACTTTTGATACTCGGCCCAGCCGCTGCCGGCCAGGTAGCCTCGCACGACAGCCTCGACGGGCAGGGGCTTGAGGCGCTTGACCAGCATGGCCCGCCCTTCGACCTGTTCACGCTCTGCCGGCGTGACGACGGACAGCGGGTCGTCGCCCGTCAGGTGGTTGGGCACGATGCCGGCCAGCTTGTCGAACCAGAACAGCGCCATGCGCGTGAGCAGCGCACCCTTGCCCGGGATAGGCTCGCCCATGATGACGTCGAAGGCCGACAGCCGGTCGCTGGCGATCATCAGGATGCGGTCGTCACCCACCGCGTAGTTCTCGCGCACCTTGCCGCGGCCAAGCAGGGGCAAGGAGGTCAGGGAGGATTGCAGGAGGGCAGACGACATGGGGCTGGACTGGACACTGACGAAAGGGGCGCATTTTCGCGCAGGCGATGCGGCACATGCACGGATGCCGGTGGCACCCTGGATTTTTCGGTCACGGCCGGCGGGCAAGCTCACGCACAATCGCGCTCCCATGGGGTCCGGCTTGATGGCGTACACGCCCAAACGATGCTGCACGACCGCGCTGCTCGCGCTGGTCGGTGGCATGGCCTGCGCGGCTGGCCTGGAGCCGGTGTCCGCGCCGGTGAGCGCCGCCATGGCCTGGGCCACCGGCGCGCAAGCCTGGCTCGCTGCCATGCTGCTGGGCGTGGCGCTGGCGCTGGGTTTGCTATCTCTGGTGCAGCGCAATCAGCAGGGCAGCCTCTTCCTGGCCGGGATGATGCTGAGCTGGGTCCTGCTGCGCGCCGGCAGCGGCCCCACGGCCCTGGGTCTGCGCCCGCTGCTGATGACCCTGCTCGTGCTGTGCGGTGTGCAGTACCTGCTGCGTCAGATCAATACGCAGCAGGAGCACGTGACCCACGCGCTGCTGATCCAGTGCCTGGTCGTGCCCTTGAGCCTGCTGCTGTCGGGCGGCGAGGTCGAAGCCTTGGCGCGGCTCTGGCACAGCGTGCTGGTGCTGGAGCTGGTGGCGGCCATGGCCTGGGTGCTGGGGCAGCGCTGGCGCCGCTGGCGCGCCGACCCGGTGGCCGAAACCCGCCTGGCCTGCCCGCACCCGGACTTCCGGCTGCTGACCGCCCTGTTGGCGCCCACCATGCTGGCCCTGCTGGCCGAACTGGCGCTGTCCTGGACGGACGTTCACCTGTGGTGGATCTCCCTGCCCTGGCTGGGCCTGCTGCTGCCGCTGGCGATGCGGGCGCTGG
>CALMQC010000442.1 GCA_937871895.1 uncultured Roseateles sp.
AGCAGCAGCGCCAGTCTTTCGAGGATCAAGGCGCCGAAGAAGGCCAGGCCGGCAATCAGCGTCCACTTGACGATGACGAGGCCGATCCGGCGCCAGCGCGGCTGGCGCGTGGCGATGGACATCGCGAAGCAGATGACGGCCGCAAACAGCAGCAGGCCGATGACAAGGCGGGCGATCATCATGGGCGGTGTCTCACCAGGCCGGGGCCAGTTGTGCAAAGCCGGCCGGGGCTTCGCGCTCGTGCTCGAAGCTGACCAGCTCATAGGCTTCTGAATCCGCCAACAGGGCACGCAGCAACTTGTTGTTGAGCGCGTGGCCGCCCTTGAAGGAGGTGTAGGCCGCCAGCAGCGGGTGGCCGGCGACCTGCATGTCGCCGATGGCGTCGAGGATCTTGTGCTTGGCGAATTCGTCGTCGTAGCGCAGGCCGTCGCTGTTGAGCACGCGGTAGTCGTCCACGACGATGGCGTTGTCCATCGAGCCGCCGAGCGTCAGCCCGCGTGAGCGCATCAGTTCGATGTCCGAGGTCATGCCAAAGGTGCGTGCACGGGCGATCTCCTTCTTGTAGAGACCCGAGCCCATGTCGAAGTGCACCTGCTGGCCCGTCGCGGCGACGGCGGGGTTGTCGAACTCGATCTGGAATTCGAGCGTGTAGCCGTGGTGGGGTTCGAGGCGTGCCCACATCAGCTTCTTGCCTTCGCCCTGGCGCACCTCGACGGTCTTCTTCACGCGCAGGAACTTCTTGGGTGCGTTCTGCAGTTCGATGCCGGCGGACTGCAGCAGGAAGACGAAGCTGGCCGCCGAGCCGTCGAGGATGGGGACCTCGTCGGCATTGATGTCGATGTAGAGGTTGTCGAGCCCGAGGCCCGCGCAGGCCGAGAGCAGGTGCTCGATGGTCTGGACCTTGGGGCCGCTCGGGTCACCGCCGGGGCTGATGGTGGTGGCCATGCGCGTGTCGCAGACGCTGCTGGCCGACACCGGGATGTCCACCGGCGGGCAGAGGTCGACGCGGCGGAACACGATGCCGGTGTCGGGGGCTGCCGGACGCAGCACCAGTTCGACCTTCTGACCGCTGTGGATCCCGACGCCAACGGCTCGCGTCAGGGCCTTGAGGGTGCGCTGTCTGACCATGCGCTCATTGTCCGGTAAAGCCTGAATGCAGGGACGGTCCGGGGTCTTGTTGGTCGGGCCTGGCGGCGGCGCGTTCCAGTGGCAGGCGCAGCGACACCCGGGTGCCCACACCCACCGAGGACTCGACGCGCAGCTTGCCGCCCAGCTTCTTGGCGCGCTTGATCTGGCTCTTGAGGCCGCGCCCGTGGCGCACGGTCTCGATGTCGAAGCCATTGCCATCGTCCTCGACGCGGATCTCGACATAGCTGCTGTGGTCACGCGTCACGAAGCGCACGCGCCGCGCATGGGCGTGCTTGACGATGTTGTTCAGCGCCTCCTGCAGCAGGCGCAGCACATGCAGCGCATCCGGAGGCTCCAGCCAGGGCAGGGCGGGCAGGTCGTGCACGTCCCACTCCAGCTTGAGGCCGCTGAGCTGCAATCGCTTGCCAAGCCGGTAGCGCATGGTGGCCAGCAGGGAGACGAGGTCGTGCCCCACAGGCTCCAGCGAGTCGATCACCAGACGCAGGTCGTCCACGCATTCGCGCAGCACCTCGGTGACCTGCTCCTGGTTCATATTGCCCTGCTCGACGGCCACCAGGGCCGAGAGCAGGGAGGAGCCGAGGCCGTCGTGCATGTCGGCCATCAGGCGCTGGCGTTCGATCAGCAGGGCCTGCTGGCGCTCGGCCTCGCGCAGGCGCTCGTTCTGGACCTGGTAGGCATCCACCTGCACATCGAGGCTGATCTGCAGCTGGCTGTTCTCGAACATGGCTTCCTCGACCTTGCCGGCGTAGCGGCGCAGCACGGCATAGAAGAAGCCCAGCACCACCACCAGGGCGGTGGCCGGCATCAGGTAGACATGCTCGGCCCAGGCCCAGCCGGCCAGCACGCAGAGGTCGTGCACGCCGAGGGGCAAACACAGGCCCCAGGTGACGGTCATGACCACCAGCTCCTCGCGCCTTTCGCGCCAGGCCAGCTGCAGCAGGCGCGCGGCACCGACAAAACCCACCACCGCCGTGATTGCGTAGGCCAGCACCAGGGTGTCGGCCTGCCGGACCCAGAAGGGCAGGTTGAGCAGCGTCTCCAGCAACACACCAGCGAACAGCACCGAGATCAAGGTCTTGGAGCTGGCCTTGGCAAAGCGCAGCGAGTAGAGCAGGGCCAGGAAGAGCACCCAGCCGAGCGAGGCATCGGTCATCCACCAGTACCAAGCGCGGAGGGTGGCCTGGGTGGGCGGGTCGATGTAGTGGTGCAGGTTGCGTGCCACCCAGCCAAAGGCCGCGAGGCTGAACAGCAGGTAGGAGGTCTCGGCCCGGTGCTGCATCCACATCAGCAGTGCAAACATCGCCAGCACGGCCAGGGTCAGGCTGATGGCCTGGGGCGCCGTGTGCTGCATCCAGTAGCGGAACTCCCATTCGGGCAGCAATTCATCCTTTGGGGCCACCCACAGGCGAGGCACGGCAAACGAGCCCGAGGCCGCCACGGGGACCGCCAGCAGGATCTCCTGCCCGGTCTCGCCGGCGGTGGGCAGCGGCACCCACAAGGGCAGTGCACGGCGGTCGCGCTCCTGAGACTGATGGTGCAGCAGGACGCGCCAGGGCTCACCCGGCCCGCGGGCCAGCACCGAAACCGAGAGGCCGACAAAGCGCGGTCCATACAGCGCCAGGGGCGCATGCGAGCCGGCGGGCAGTTGCGTCCGGTACCAGCGTAGTTCGACCTGGTCGGGGGCCTGCGCCTGGGCTGTTGGCACCCGGGCGCGCACATCGGGCAGCAGCGCTGGCGACCATTGCGCGGCAGCTTCGGGAGGCGCCAAGTCCGGCGGCAACTCCAGCAGGTCCGGCCCTTCGCTGGAGTGGCGCTGCAGCAAGGCACTCCAGGTGCTCACCTGCGCGCGCGTCCAGTGCGAGACCGCCCGCTCCACCACGGCGGGTGCGGCATTGCGATTGGCGGTCGGCTGCGCCTGCGCGCCACCACCGACGAGGGCAGCGAGCCAGCACAGCAACAGCAATTGACGCAGCAGAGCGATCACGGGTCCGGGCAGACGGCGGTCAGGTGGCAGCACGTGGGCGCGAGGGGACGACCCGATGCATCCCAAGCGGTTCGCCGGGGCGCGAAATGCCACGGCGCCTTTCATGGCCATCCGATCCTCGTGGCGGCGTGCGGAGCGCCAGGAGACCCGTGGCCCCGACGCTCGTCTGCGCTCCTCGCTCCCCTGTCGCTGAAGCCCCCTAGTTTGCCCGGCTTGAAAGCAAAAACGGAGCGACAAGCGCTCCGTTCTCTGGGTAATTTCACCCAGCTATTGCTGAGGTGATACGGGGGTCAGTCCATGCCCCGGGGGTCTTGCGGGGTCGATCAGTCCGCCTGCTTGCGCAGGAAAGCCGGGATCTCGATCTCGTCCATGCCGTTGGAGGACAGGGCCTCCACCTTGGCTGCCGCGCTGCCCGAGCGGCCATGGCGCCAGACGCTGGGCACATTGCTGTTGGCGAAGTCGCCCAGGCCCAGACCCATCGGGGCTTGCTGAGGTGCGTTGGGCTGAACAGGCGTGACCGAGACGGCCTGCGTCAGCACGGGCATGCCGTCAGTGCCGTTGCGGATGACCTGGGCCGGCTGCGAGTGCACGACCGAGATCGGCGCTTGCTGGCGGGTCTGCTTGCCAGAGAGGCCCGTGGCGATCACGGTCACGCGCAGGGCGTCACCCAGGGTGTCGTCGTAGGCGGTGCCGTAGATGATGTGGGCGTCTTCCGAGGCGTAGCGCTTGATGGCGTTCATCGCGTTGCGCGACTCGCTCAGCTTGAAGTTGTTGCGGTTGGCCGCAATCAGCACCAGCACGCCACGTGCGCCGGAGAGGTCGATGCCCTCCAGCAGCGGGCAGGCCACGGCGGCTTCGGCAGCCTTGGCGGCGCGATCCGGGCCATTGGCCTGGGCCGTGCCCATCATGGCCTTGCCGGGCTCGCTCATCACCGTCTTGACGTCTTCGAAGTCAACGTTGACGAGGCCGGGGA
>CALMQC010000443.1 GCA_937871895.1 uncultured Roseateles sp.
GGTCATCCGCGCCGTGGCCAAGGGCGCCAAGCGTGGTGATGTGATTGAAAGCCTGCTGCACAACAAGGATGACCCAGGCATCGCCCGCTATTACGCTGATGATGAGCAGCCGACACCAGCCTACACCCTGCCTGATGGGGATATTCACGCATCATGGCGTGATAAGGGTGGGCGAGGCGTAGAGCACCCTGATTTCCAGCCGAATGCACATCAGCAGGCGCTCATGAATGTCGTGGCAAAGGAGCTCGATGCTGGAGCGTTCTACAACGATGACCTGCAGAACCGAGTAGCCAAAGCGCTCGGCGTGAGTGATGAAGTGCTGGCCAGCAACCGCACTCGCGTGGAGGGCGGTGATTTTGGCTATGACGTGTACTTTGCACGTCGCGCCGTCGAGTCTCAGCGTGCCGAGATGGAGGGAAAGAAGGTCCGAGAAGAGCTCGCGCTCAAACCGGGTGACAAGATTGGCTCTCTGATCTTCAACACTGATTTCAAGCTCAACACAGGGGCTGAGGTCACATCGGTGTCTGAAGATGGGCGCCAAGTCACATTCAAGGCAAAGCGCGGGGCTGCAACGGTCCAATTCACCGCGCCCCCTGAGTCGATCAAGTTTGCCATTGAGCGCGCCCACGAAAAGGGCAAGCGAAAAGACAGCTACGACCAATTCATTGCCGCCCGTAATGGCCAGGCACCAGCCAAACAAGACGCAAGCAAGCAGGATTCCACCCCGGTGTCTCGCGTCATCGTCAACCAGGTGGGCGCCGACGGCTTGACAGATTCCGAGCGCCAACCGCAACCCACTGCAACCCAAGAGGAAACCAATGGCACTGAAGCCCCTGAAACCGTCCAAACAGAAGCGCAAGGACAAGAAGAGCCAGCCGGCGCAGACGCAGTAAGCGCACCACCGCAAGTCGACACGAGCCCTGGCGCCAAGTGGCGTAAGAACTGGGCAGAGGCGAAGAACACCGCCGAAAGCCTTGGCCTGCCAACCAAGGACGGCAAGCGCAACCTGAAGCTGACCGAGCTCGTGCCAGCCATCGATGCCAAGCTGAAGGAAGGCGCTGAAGACCATGCCGTGGCCCTATTGCCGGCTGACCCTGATGTGTTTGAATCTGCATTGGGGGGCCTTTTTTCTGAAGCCGATCAGGTGAGCGGAGAGGATGAGCGCTTTGCCGCGACTTTCCGGCCTGACATCAAGCCGGTTTCCCTGCCGCGCGTCACGTCCGCCAATCCCAAACCGGATGGCGTCGAGTTCCTGTCCAAGGATGCTGCTTCCAAGATTCTTCAGTCATGGAAGGATGAAGTTGATCGCCAAGACCGTGAAAAGCACTCGGCCAACAACAATCGGACGGTCATCAGCTTGTTTGACGCCTCTGGTGTGATGTCTCAACCATGGATTGATGCTGGATACAACGTCGTTACCTATGACATCCAGACCGGCGAAGACATCAACGACTTCAATGCCGAGATGCTCCTGGACCGCCACGGCAATGACAATGTGTGGGCCATCATCGCGCAGCCACCATGCACCGACTATGCAAGCAGCGGATCGCAATGGTGGGCGAACAAGGATAAGGAAGGCCTGACAGAGCTCTCCAATGAACTGGTGCGCCAGACGATGCGAACCATTGAACTGTTCCGTCCGCCCGTGTGGTGGCTCGAAAACCCAGTTGGGCGCATCCAGAAGCTGAACAACCTGCCGGATCCGCTGCTTTCGTTCGATCCTTGGCACTTTGGTGATCCATGGACCAAGCGCACGAACTACTGGGGCAATTTCAATCCGCGCCTGCCAACCGCCATGGTGGAGCCAGTCGAGGGATCCAAGATCCACAAGCTGTCGAGTAGCGCAAAGTACGAGCGCTCCCTGACGCCTGAAGGCGTGGCCTATGCCATGTTCATGGCCAACAACGCAGAGGGCATGCCCGTGGCCGACCGCATGGCCAAGGAATTCCCAGGCGTTGCCAAGGAGCTGTTTGCCGCAGCGCTGGAAAGCGGTCGCACCGAGCAGGACATCCGAGAAAACATCGAAGATGCCTATTACGACAGCGATCTGGAATATGTGCGTGAAGAGTTGGCCAAGGGCCTGAAAGTCCTTCCTGTCAACCTGACCAAGATCATCGGCGATGCAGTCGACAAGCAGGTGGAGCGCGCCAAGTCTCGCGCCATGCGCTTGCGTGCACAAGCCAAGGCCAGCGACCTGACGCTCGAGCAGAAGCTGGAGAAGCAGGATGGCGTTAAGAAGGCCGAAGAAACCCTGCGCCAGGTCCGTCAGAAGGTCTTTGCCGCCCAGGATGCCGCCATGGAGGCCGTCAACAGCAAGGATGCCGGCAAGTTCTCTGAGTACAAAACGCTGTTCCCTGATGTCTATGCCGAGTTGGTTCAATTCTTTGGCGAGCCGGCCCAGGCCGAAAAGCCGGCAGAGGAATCACCTCTGGACGCCACCGCCATGACGCCGACGGCTGTTCATGAGGCCCTTGTGAATGGCCAGAAGCTGAGCCGCCATGGTGAAACTGTTTGGGTCGAACGCAAGAAGACGGCCTACGGCGACACTTATGTGGTCATGAGCAAGGAAGACGGCGGCAATACGGT
>CALMQC010000444.1 GCA_937871895.1 uncultured Roseateles sp.
TGAGAACCCCTATGTGGACGAAGCGGCCGCCGAGGCGCTCACCGCCACGCCGGCGTCAATCGCCCTCGCGCGTCGGGCGGCAACCCGTTCGGCCGTGCTGCTCAAGAACGATGGCGTGCTGCCGCTCGAAGCCAAGAAGATCAAGCGCCTGCTGGTGCTGGGCACCCACGCGGCCGACACGCCCATCGGCGGCTACTCCGACATCCCCAAGCATGTCGTCTCCGTGCTCGAAGGCCTGCAGGCCGAAGGCAAGCAAGCCGGCTTCGAAGTGGAGTACGCCGTCGGCGTGGGCATCACCAAGGAGCGCATCTGGGGCCAGGACGCCGTCAACTTCATCGACCCCGAGGTCAACCGCCAGCACATCCGTGAGGCCGTCGAGCGCGCCAAGCATGCGGACCATATCGTCATGGTGCTGGGCGACAACGAGCAGACCAGCCGCGAGGCCTGGGCCGACGCCCACCTGGGCGACCGTGACTCGCTGGAGCTGATGGGCGAGCAGAACGAACTCGCCGCCGCCATCTTTGCGCTCAAGAAGCCCACCGTGGTCTTCCTGCTCAACGGCCGTCCGCTGAGCATCAACTTCTTGGCGTCGGAGGCCGGCGCCATCATCGAAGGCTGGTACCTTGGCCAGGAGACCGGCCACGCCGCCGCCGACCTGCTCTTTGGCCGCGCCAACCCCGGCGGGAAGCTGCCCGTCAGCATCCCGCGCTCCGTCGGCCAGCTCCCGGTTTTCTACAACCACAAGCCCAGTGCGCGCCGGGGCTACCTGGCGGGCAGCGTCAAGCCGCTGTATCCGTTTGGCTATGGGCTCAGCTACACGCAGTTCGAGATCTCCGAGCCCGTGCTCGCCAAGACGAGCATTGGCGTGAACGACTCGGTGGCGGTGGACGTGACGGTCAAGAACGTCGGCAGCCGCGCCGGCGACGAGGTCGTGCAGCTCTATGTGCGGGACGACTTCTCCAGCGTCACCCGCCCTGTGAAGGAGCTCAAGCACTTCAAGCGCATCCACCTCCAGCCCGGCGAGAGCCAGCAAGTGCGCTTCACCCTCAAGCCGGCGGATCTGGCCTTCTACAACGTGGCCATGAAGTGGGTGGTTGAGCCCGGCACCTTCACCATCTACGCCGGGCCGGACAGCGAGCAGCTCAAGTCCACCGTGCTGACCGTGCAAGGGTAGATTTTTGTAATCTGCGTCCACCGACGGTTGCTCCGGGACGTTGGGGCCTCGCAAGGAGGCCTTGAGCCATGACGACCGTCACCCCTTCCGGCGCCAGCACTGCCGCCCGCCGCGTCACCCTCACGCGCGCCATGTGGCGCGCTGTGGCCTTCAGTCTCCTGATGGCTCTCGGCCAGGCCGGCCGCGCGCAGGCCGACGAGCCCAAGGACCCACCCACCCGCGCGGGCCGTGTTGCGGCGGTGCTGGGCGATGCCTGGCTCTTCGACGCCGACACCCGCGAGTGGCAGCGCCTGGTGCGCAACCAGACCGTGGGTGAGGGTGACCGCTTGCGCACCGACGAGCGCGCCCGCGTGTCCGTGCGCGTCGGCTCCACCAGCCTCTGGATCGACGAGCGCAGCGACGTCGAGCTCACCCAGCTCGACGAAGACCGCACCCTCATCAGCATCGAGCGCGGCGACGTCGCCCTGCGCCTGCGTTCGACTGAAGCCGTGCAGGAGACGCGCCTGCGCACCCGCGAAGGCAGCATTGCCGCTGAAACCACCGGCCTCTACCGCGTCGAGCAGCTCGACCGCGGCACCAAGGCCTATGCCTTCCAGGGTCGCCTGCGCTTTGACTGGCAGCGCGCCAACGAGGCTGCGCCGCTGTGGCTGGCCGAGGGCGAGCAGGTCGAGTTCTGGTGGCCCGGTGGCCCGCGCGCCGAGCGCTCGCGCCTCTATGGCGATGCCTTCAGCGACTGGGTGCTCGCCGAGAGCCGCGCCGAAGGCGACGTGCAGGTGGCGCGTTATGTGTCGCCCGAGATGACCGGCGCCGAAGACCTCGACCGCCATGGCCGCTGGGAAACGGCGCCCGAGTGGGGCACGGTGTGGATCCCGAGCGTCGTCGTCCCCAACTGGGCGCCTTACCGCTTTGGCCACTGGGCCTGGACGCGCCATTGGGGCTGGACCTGGGTGGACGATGCGCCTTGGGGCTTTGCGCCTTTCCACTACGGGCGCTGGGTCATCTGGGGCGGGCGTTGGTGCTGGGTGCCTGGCAGCTACGTGCACCGCCCGGTCTATGCGCCCGCCCTGGTGGGCTGGGTGGGCACCGGCGGTGTCAGCGTCAGCATCACGCTGGGCAGCCGCGCGGCGCCGCCGCGCGTCGGCTGGTACCCGCTGGCCCCGCGTGAGGTCTATGTGCCGGCCTACCGCCACACGCCCCGCTACGAATACCGCGTGAACGACCGCCCCGACTGGCGCGCCGCGCGTGACCCCATCCCCCCCGGCCGCCCCCACCTCTACCGCGAGCAGCCCGCTGCCGTCACGGTGGTGCCGCGCCCGGGCCAAGCGCATGGCTTCGAGCCGCTGCCGCGTGGTCATGACGACGGCTGGCGCGGCGCCAAGTCCTTGCCCGGTGCGCCTTCGCGCGGCGACTTCAACGCCATGCTGCCCCCGCGCCCGGTGGCGCCCCGTGTGCCTGACTCGACACCGCGCGACGGTGGGCCGCAGCCCGGCTGGCGCAGCGAGGGCCAGCCGCCGAGACGTGACCACGGCCCCCAAGACGGTGGCCCCAACCGTCGCCTGCCCATGCCGCTGCCGCAGGGGGCGCAAACCGGGGCGCCGCAGGGCCTCCCACAAGCCATGCCGCAGCCGGCGCAGCCGCCCCTGCAGCACACCGTCCAGCAGCCTGCTCAGCCTGCAATTGGCACGCCGCCGCCCGTGATGCCAACGCAAATGGCACCCCTGCCCAACCAAAGTCCCGCTCGGCCCATGGGTGGCGAAGAAGCCTTCCGCCGCCAGCAGTGGGAGCAACAACAGCGTGAGCAGCAGCAGCGTGCGGCCGAGGCCCAGCGGCAGCGGATGGAGCGCCAGCAAGTGGAACAAGCCGAGCAAGCCCGTCAGCGTGACATGGCCCGCCAGCAGTTCGAGGAGCAGCAGCGCCAGCAGCAGCAGCGCCAGCGCGAGGAGCAGTTGCGCCGTGAGGCCTGGGGCCAGGGTCAAACGCAGCAGCCGGGATTTGGTGGCTTCCAGCGTCCGCAGGTGCCCACCACGCAAATGCCCACGACGCAGATGCCGCCTGTGCAGATGCCGCCGCAGAACACGCAGCGCGGCTTTGAGCCGCCGCGCCCCATGCCGCAGCCTCAGGTCCAGCCTGAGCGCCGCAACGACGAAGGCGCGACGCGCCGCAATGGCG
>CALMQC010000445.1 GCA_937871895.1 uncultured Roseateles sp.
GCAGTAGATGCCGTTCTGCTTGGTCGGGATCGCGCCCTCGACGACCAGCACGTACTTGCCCTTGTTCTCCTTCATCGCCGTTTTGCGCGCGGCCTCTGCCTGGTGCCCCGCGGCCACCATCAGCGTCTCGTGGTAGTCCAGCGAGATGGTGTCCAGGATCAGCTTCTCGAGCGTGGGGTGCTCGGCGCGCAGCAGCGACTCGCTGCAACCGGTGCACTCCTGGAAGTGCAGCCAGATCACCGAAGGGCGACGCGCCTTCTCGACGGCCTTGGCAATGGCCACGTCGCTGCCGGCGCCCAGGCCCAGGGTGGTGGCGGTGGCCGCACAGAACTGCGTGAATTCGCGCCGCGAAATGCCCAGCCGGCGCTCGATGACGTCGGCCGACGCCTGGATGTCGTGGATGTGTTCTTCGCCCATGGGTGCTCCTCGCTCGGCCCCGGGGTGACAAGGGGCCGACCGGCCGCACTCAAGTTCCATGCCAGGCCGGATTCGGGCGGGTCTCGTTGAAAATCAACAGGTTACGGACGGGTCGGCGAGCGATCCGGGCAAACCCGGGGCGCCCTTGTGTCCGCCGCGACCGCAGAACTGCAAAGTCTCCTTCCACCCTGCCGTGCAGCAAAAAGGCCCTGCGGCGATCGCTCGCCGCAGGGCCAACCGGAGGCACTCGAACAGGTTGCACCTGCCGCCCGGGCGGGAAGGGCCGCCCCGGCCGGCGGGGGTGACTCAGCGCACCTTGCCCGCCTTCCAGGCGTTCAGCAGGGCGTCATAGGCGATGGTTTCACCCTTGGGCTTCTCGTTGGCCAGCTTGGCCCACGGGGCGCCCTTGTCGGACAACCACTTCTTCGGGTCTTCCTTCTTGTTGAGCTTGGGCGCGCACTGCGCCATGCCGGCGCGCTCCAGGCGCGCCAGCACCTGGTCCATCTCGTCGGCCAGGTTGTCCATCGCGGCCTGCGGCGTCTTCTCGCCGGTCACCGCCTGGGCCACGTTCTTCCACCACAGCTGGGCCAGCTTGGGGTAGTCGGGTACGTTGGTGCCGGTGGGCGTCCAGGCCACCCGTGCCGGGCTGCGATAGAACTCCACCAGGCCACCGAGCTTGGGCGCCATATCGGTCATGGCCTTGCTCTGGATGTCGCTCTCGCGGATCGGCGTCAGGCCAACGATGGTCTTCTTCAGCGACGTGGTCTTGGCCGTGATGAACTGTGCGTACAGCCAGGCGGCAGCCGTGCGGTTGGCGTCGTGGCCCTTGAAGAAGGTCCAGGATCCGACGTCCTGGTAGCCGTTCTGCATGCCCTGCTTCCAGTACGGCCCATTGGGGCCAGGTGCCATGCGCCATTTCGGCGTGCCGTCGGCATTGACCACCGGCAGGCCCGGCTTGGTCATGTCGGCAGTGAAAGCCGTGTACCAGAAGATCTGCTGCGCGATCTGCCCCTGCGCGGGCACCGGACCCGCCTCGCCGAAGGTCATGCCGGTGGCTTCCTTGGGCGCGTACTTCTTCATCCAGTCGACGTACTTCGTGAGCGCGTAGACCGCCGCTGGCGAGTTGGCTGCACCGCCGCGGGCCACGCTGGCACCGACCGGCGCGCACTTCTTGTCGTCCACGCGGATGCCCCACTCGTCGACCGGCACGCCATTGGGGATGCCCTTGTCGGCGGTGCCGGCCATCGACAGCCAGGCGTCGGTGAAGCGCCAGCCCAGCGACGGATCCTTCTTGCCGTAGTCCATGTGACCGTAGATGGCCTTGCCGTCGACTTGCTTCACGTCGTTGGTGAAGAAATCGGCAATGTCTTCGTAGGCACTCCAGTTCAGCGGCACGCCCAGGTCGTAGCCGTACTTCGCCTTGAACTTGTCCTTCAGGTCCTGGCGCGCAAACAGGTCGGCGCGGAACCAGTACAGGTTGGCGAACTGCTGGTCCGGCAGTTGGTAGAGCTTGCCGTCGGGCGCAGTGGTGAAGCTGGTGCCGATGAAGTCCTTGAGGTCCAGCCCGGGGTTGGTGTACTCCTTGCCCGCACCGGCCATGTAGTCGGTGAGGTTCATGATCTTGCCGTAGCGCCAGTGCGTGCCGATGAGGTCGGAGTCGCTGATCCAGCCGTCGTAGATGCTCTTGCCCGACTGCATGCTGGTCTGCAGCTTCTCGACCACGTCGCCTTCCTGGATCAGGTCGTGCTTGACGGTGATGCCGGTGATCTCGGCGAATGCCTTGGCCAGCGTCTTGCTTTCGTATTCGTGGGTGGTGATGGTCTCGGAGACGACCGAGATCTCCTTGACGCCCTTGGCCTGCAGCTTCTTGGCCGCTTCGATGAACCACTTCAGCTCGGCCATCTGCTGGTCCTTGCTCAGCGTGGACGGCTGGAACTCGCTGTCGATCCACTTCTTGGCCTCGGCTTCCCCCGCCATGGCCTGGCCGCCCAGCGCCGCGGCGGCGGCCAGTGCGAGCGCGCGATAACGCAGCTTCATTGCTCTATCTCCTCGTGTGGCTTCCCCGTGTGCAGTGAGGGTCACTGCGGCCCCGGGGAAGCTCCGGGCCGCAACCCAAGTCCGATACGCCCTAGCCTCGCCGCATCACGAGACCGAGCACGCCCATCGACAGCACGAAGCTGACCCACACGCTGGGTTCGCTGTCGAGCGCGAACCACTCGGCGAACTTGCCGGCCAGGCCAACGAAGGCGAGGTTGATGTAGGCCGCGCTGAGCAGCCCGATGAACAGCCGGTCACCACGCGTGGTGGCGATCGGCAGGAACCCCTTGCGCTTGACCGTGGGCGACTTGATCTCCCACACGGTCATGCCCACGAGGGCGAGTGCGATGCAGCTGAAGAACACGGCCACGGGCGTGGTCCAGACCATCCAGTCGAACATCACACCCTCCCCATCGCGAAACCCTTCGCGATGTAGTGCCGCACGAACCAGATCACGATCGCGCCCGGCACGATGGTCAGGGTGCCCGCCGCAGCCAGCACCGCCCAGTCCATGCCCGAGGCCGATACCGTGCGGGTCATCGTGGCCACGATGGGCTTGGCGTTCACCGACGTCAGCGTGCGCGCCAGCAGCAACTCCACCCAGCTGAACATGAAGCAGAAGAAGGCCGCCACCCCCACGCCCGCCTTGATCAACGGCAGGAAGATCGTGAGGAAGAAGCGTGGAAACGAGTAACCATCAATATAGGCCGTCTCGTCGATCTCGCGCGGAATGCCGCTCATGAAGCCTTCCAGGATCCACACCGCCAGCGGAACGTTGAACACCAGATGCGCCAACGCCACCGCCAGATGGGTGTCCATCAGCCCCAGCGTGGTGTAGAGCTGGAAGAACGGCAGCAGGAACACCGCCGGCGGCGTCATGCGGTT
>CALMQC010000446.1 GCA_937871895.1 uncultured Roseateles sp.
ACCGCATCTACGGCTGCGACGACTGCCAGTTGGCCTGCCCTTGGAACAAGTTTGCGCACACCGCTGTGCTGGCCGACTTCGATGCGCGTCCGGGCTTGGCAGGCGCTTCATTGCAGGGCTTGCTGGGCTGGACCGAGCCCGAGTTCCTGCGCCGCACCGAGGGTTCAGCCATCCGGCGCATTGGCTTTCAGCGCTGGCAGCGCAACCTGGCAGTGGCGGGCGGCAATGCCCTGCACGCCGGTCACGCGCCCGAGCTGCGGCCGGCGCTGGAGGCCTTACTTCCGGCTGCCACGCCCCTGGTGGCCGAGCATGTGCGCTGGGCCTTGTCCACGCCCAACGCCGTTGGCGCGTTGCAGCGCCGTCCTGCTATTGACCCCTCTTGCCCGTGAGCCTCTCCCGCCGTCATCTGATCCTCGCCTTGAGCGCCACTGCCCTGCAGCCTGCCCAGGCCGCCCGCTACGAAGGCCAGACCTTTGCCGACTCGCTGGCCTTGGGTGGCAGCCCCCTGGTGCTCAATGGCACGGGCAAGCGCCAAGTGGCCTGGCTCAAAGGCTATCTGGCCGCGCTCTACCTGACCCACCGTGCCAACACGCCCGACGAGGCCTACCGCGCACCCGGCCCCAAGCGCATCGAGATGCGCATCCTCATCGAGGCCTCGACCATGGAGCTGGTCAAGGCCGTTGACAAGGGCATGGGCCGCAATTGCACCGAGCCTGAAAAGTTGGCCGTGGCCGAACGCCAGAAGCAGTTCACCGCGGTGATCGCGTCGGTGGGCAAGGTGCGCAAGGGCGACCTGATCACCATCGACTACCTGCCCGACCGGGGCACCGTGCTCACCATCAATGGCAAGGTCTGGGGCAGCACCATCCCGGGGGCGGACTTCTACACCGCCTTCATGAAAGTCTTCCTCGGCGAGAAGCCCAGCGACACCAAGTTGCGCGCTGGCCTGCTCGGCCAAGCCAGCGAGTGAGCTGTACGGGGAACTGCGCACGACGCCCGGCCTAGCCCGGCCCTAGGATGCTTGCTCAAACCTTGCACCTGGAGACCTGAAATGCTCGCTCGCCGTTCCTTCAGTCTTGTTGTCGCGCTGGCGGGCCTGTCGGCCCTGCTGTTTGCCCCGGCCCAGGCGCAGGCCCAGCCTTACCCCAACAAGCCGGTCAAGCTGGTGGTGCCCTTTGCACCCGGCGGCACGACGGACATCATTGCCCGCGTGCTGGCCGAGCGCGTCCAGGCGGCGCTGGGCCAGACCCTGGTGGTTGAGAACCGGGCGGGCGGCGGCGGTGTGGTGGGCGCGACAGAGACCGTGCGTGCCACGCCCGACGGCTACAGCCTCGGCGTGGCCACGGTGTCCACCACGGCGGCCAACCCCGCCATCAACCCCAAGATCCCCTACAACCCGCTCACCGACTTCACGCCCATCATCAACATGGCGGCCACGCCCAACGTGATTGCCGTGCACCCCAGCTTCCCGGCGCGCGACTACGCGGGCTTCGTGGCCGAGCTCAAGAAGAACCCCGGCAAGTACAGCTATTCGAGCTCGGGCACCGGCGGCATCGGCCACTTGCAGATGGAGCTGTACAAGAGCTTGGCCGGCGTCTTCGTGTTGCACATCCCCTATCGCGGCGCGGGCCCGGCGCTGACCGACACCGTGGCCGGCCAGGTCTCGATGATCTTTGACAACCTGCCCTCGGCGTTGCCCTTTATCAAGGATGGCCGTCTGGTGCCCATCGTCGTGGCCGCGCCCGCGCGCCTGGCGGTGCTGCCCAATGTGCCCACCTTCAAGGAAGTGGGGCTGGAGCCCGTCAACCGCATGGCCTTCTATGGCGTGCTGGGTCCCAAGGGCTTGAGCAAAGAAGTGGTGGACAAGGTCCACAGCGCCGTGCGCCAGACCCTGGCCCTGCCCGAGGTGAAGAAGCGCATCGAGGAAACGGGCTCCATCATCGTGGCCAACACGCCCGAACAGTTCACGGCCCAGATCGCGGCGGAGTTCGATGTCTACAAGAAAGTCGTCGCGGCGCAAAAGCTCAAGCTCGACTGATCCAAGCCGCGACCCCGGGCTGGACGCCTTCATCGAGTCGCTCTGGCTCGAAGACGGGCTGAGCAGTAACAGTCAGGCAGCCTACCGGCGTGACTTGACGGCGCTGCTGGCCTTCATCGCGCCGCGCACGCTCGACGCCTGCACCGAGACCGACCTGCTCGGCCACGCGGTGGCGCTGGCCGGCAGCAAGGCCTCCAGCGCCAACCGGCGGCTCTCAAGCTTCAAGCGCTACTTCCGCTGGGCGCTGCGCGAGGGCCGCATCCAGGCCGACCCCACGCTCAAGCTGACGCCCGCGCGCCAGCCGCTGCGGGTGCCCAAGCTCATCACCGAGGCCCAGGTGGAGGCATTGCTGGCCGCGCCCGACGTGGACACGCCCCTCGGCCTGCGGGACCGCGCGATGCTGGAGCTGCTCTACGCCTCGGGCCTGCGCGTGTCTGAGTTGGTCGAGCTGCGCACCGTCAACGTCAGCCTCAAGGAAGGCGTGCTGCGCATCACCGGCAAGGGCGCCAAGGAGCGCCTCGTGCCCTTTGGCCAGCATGCGCGGGACTGGTTGGAGCGCTACCTGGCCGAATCCCGCCCCGCCATCCTGCAGGGCCAGAGCAGCCACGACTTCTTCGTCACCGCACGCGGCGCGGGCATGACGCGGCAGATGTTCTGGATCCTGATCAAGCGCTACGCCGTGCAGGCCGGCATCACCGCGCCGCTGTCGCCGCACACGCTGCGGCACGCCTTTGCTACGCACTTGCTCAACCACGGCGCGGACCTGCGCGTGGTGCAGCTGCTGCTCGGCCACGCAGACCTGTCCACCACGCAGATCTACACCCACATCGCCCGCGAGCGACTCAAGGCCGTGCACAAGCTGCACCATCCCAGGGGCTGAAACCCGCCGCGTGGCAGGCCGCGCGTATCGATTGTTTCAATGGTTTGGATGAGGTCTCACGCAACAGCGCGATAGGCCTCGCTCTCTCACACTGACGTCATTCCGATTCGTCAGTTCCCTTCAAGGAGAGAGTTTCATGTCCCCGAAGTTCCATGCCCTGATGTCTGCCGTGGCCTTGCTCGGCGCTGCCCAAGCCGCTCAGGCGGCAGATGCTGTGCAGAGCGTCGAGCGCGTCACCATCGTTGGCACCCGCAAGACGCTCACTGCGGCATCCAGCACCGACACCGTCGTGCCTGTGGACCTGTACGACATGAGCCGCAGCACCGAGTCCGGCGGCCAGTTCGACCTGGCGCAGACGCTGCAGTACCTGTCGCCCTCCTTCAACTCCACCCGTCAGACCGGCGCGGACGGCGCAGACCTGATCGACTCCGCTGCTTTGCGCGGCCTGGGCTCGGACCAGACCCTGGTGCTCGTCAATGGCAAGCGCCGCCACACGGTTGCGCTGGTCAACCTCTTCGGCGCGCGCAACCGGGGCGCCACGGGCACGGACATGAACTCCCTGCCGCTGCTGGCCATCGACACCGTGCAGGTGCTGCGCGACGGCGCCGCCGCTCAGTACGGCTCGGACGCCATTGCCGGCGTCATCAACATCCAGCTCAAGAAGCGCGCCGGCTGCGAGGCCGTGGCAGGCTTTGGCCAGTACTCGGCCGGTGATGGCAAGAACTACCTCGCCAGCGCCTACTGCGGCGTCTCGCTGGCGGGCGGCTCGCTCGGCATCACCGGCGAGTGGCAGGACCGAGGCCGCAGCAACCGTGGTGGCGCTGACTTTGCGCCGCGTGTCATCGGCGACACGGCCGTCAAGAACAAGACGCTGTATCTCAATGGCGAGTTCCCGCTCGTCGGCGACACCAAGGCCTACTTCGTGGCGGGCGCGCAGGACCGTGATGCCTCCTCCGTCGCCTGGGCGCGCGATGGCTCGTCCGACATCCCGACGCGCAACTCCGCCGCCATGTACCCCGACGGATTTGCCCCCTTCATCAATGGCGACGTGGCTGACCGCTACCTCATCGCTGGCCTGCGCAGCAGCCTGAACGGCTGGGACGTGGATGTCTCGCAGACCTACGGCAGCAACAGCTTGCGCTACACCATCGCCCACACGCTCAACGCCTCCATTGCCTACAAGGACCTGCTGGCTGGCGGCAGGGGCGTGAGCGCCAGCAGCTTTGATGCGGGCGGCTTTGCCTTCAAGCAGGCCACCACCAACCTCGACGTCAGCCGTTACTTCCCCGAGCTGCTGGGCGGCAGCAACATCGCCTTCGGCGCCGAGGCGCGGCAGGAGCGCTACCGCATCACGGCCGGCGAGCCGGGCTCTTACATTGATGCCGATGGCGTGGGCTTTGGCGGCAACGCCGGCAGCCAGGGCTTCCCGGGCTTCCAGCCCAGTGATGAAGCCCGCCGCACCCGCCGTAGCCAAGCGCTGTATGCCGACTGGGAGGTGACGCCGACTTCCGCTTTGACTGTGGACGCCGCGCTGCGCGCCGAGCACTACAGCGACTTCGGCAACACCACCACCGGCAAGCTGGCGGCCAGTTACAAGGCCGCCCCGGGCCTGCTGCTGCGCGGTGCCGCGAGCACGGGCTTTCGCGCGCCGAGCCTGCAGCAGCTCTATTTCTCGTCCACCTTCACGGACTTCATCAACCAGCAACCGCTCGACGTCGTGCTGGCGCCCAACGGCAGCAAGATCACGCAGGCCGCCGGCGTGCCCGCACTGAAGCAAGAGAAGTCGCGCAACTTCACGCTCGGCTTCACCTGGAAGCCGAGCCGCAGCTTCGAGGCGACGGTGGATGCCTACCAGATCAAGATCAAGGACCGCATCGTGCTGTCCGGCCGCTTTGACGACAGCAACTACCCGGCGCTCGGCGCCATCCTGCAGGGTCTGGGCGTCGGGCAGGCGCAGTTCTTCGTCAACTCGGTGGACACGCGCACCCAGGGGCTGGACGTCACCGCGTCGCACCGCAGCGCCTTGGGCGCAGGCAAGCTCAACACCTTCCTCGCGCTCAACATGAGCCGCACCACCGTCACCGGCGTGCATGCGCCGGCCATGCTCAAGGGCTTTGAGGACGTGCTGCTCTCCGAGCGCGAGCGCCTGTTCATCGAGCAAGGCGGCCCGCGCGCCAAGGCCACGCTGGGCTTTGAGTACAGCCAGGGCGCGTGGTCAGGCGATGTGAAGCTGATCCACTTCGGCAGCCAGACCCTCGGCACCTTCACCGGCACTGCCGGCGGTGAGCCCAATGCCTACTACAAGCCCAAGACCTCGGCCGACATGAGCGTCTCGTGGCAAGCCACGCCGGCCCTGCGCTTCACGGTGGGCGGCAACAATGTCTTCAACGTCAAGCCGACGCGCCAGAACGACTTGGAGACCGACAACGGCTTCCTCTACGACAGCGTGCAGTTCGGCCTCAA
>CALMQC010000447.1 GCA_937871895.1 uncultured Roseateles sp.
TGACCCACTCGCGGTACGCGCCGCTTTGCACGCGCGCCACCCACTCGGGGTTGTCGAGGTACCACCGCACGGTCTTGCGGATGCCGGTGGCGAAGGTCTCGGCGGGGCGCCAGCCGAGTTCGCGTTCGATCTTGCGGGCGTCGATTGCGTAGCGGCGGTCGTGTCCCGGGCGGTCCTTGACGTAGGTGATCAGGCGCTCGTACTTGCCTGCGGGGTCGGGGCGCATCTCGTCGAGCAGGGCGCAGACGGTCTTGACGATGTCGATGTTGGCCTGCTCGTTCCAGCCGCCGATGTTGTAGGTCTCACCGAGGCGGCCACCGGCCAGCACGGCGCGGATGCCGCTGCAGTGGTCGGTGACGTAGAGCCAGTCGCGGATCTGCTGACCGTCGCCATAGACGGGCAGGGGCTTGCCGGCAAGGGCGTTGACGATCATCAGCGGGATCAGCTTCTCGGGGAAGTGATAGGGCCCGTAGTTGTTGGAGCAGTTGGTCGTGACGACCGGCAGGCCATAGGTGTGGTGCCAGGCGCGCACGAGGTGGTCGCTGGCGGCCTTGCTGGCGCTGTAGGGGCTGTTGGGCTCGTAGGGGTTGGTTTCGGCAAAGGGCGGGTCGTCGGCCTTGAGGGAGCCGTAGACCTCGTCGGTCGAGACGTGGTGGAAGCGGAAGGCGGTCTTGGCCTCGCCTTGCAGCTCGGTCCAGTAGGCGCGGGCCGCTTCGAGCAGGGTGAAGGTGCCGTCGATATTGGTCTTGATGAAGGTGCCGGGGCCGTGGATGGAGCGGTCGACGTGGCTCTCGGCCGCGAAATGGACGATGGCGCGCGGCTTGTGCTCGTTGATGAGCCGGCCCACCAGCAGGCGGTCGCAGATGTCGCCCTGCACAAAGATATGGCGTGGGTCGCCCTGCAGGCTGGCCAGGTTCTCGGGGTTGCCGGCGTAGGTGAGGGCGTCGAGGTTGACGACGGGCTCATCGCTCTGACGCAGCCAGTCGAGCACGAAGTTGCTGCCGATGAAGCCGGCACCGCCGGTCACTAGGATCGTCATGGGAGTACTTGGTAGGGATTGCTCAATGCTCAGGGAAGCTTAGGCCATTACCCAGCGGCACCCATGGAACCGGCTTCGCCGGGCCATCGGGTGCGCCCCCTTGAGGGGGCCGGCGAAGCCGGTAGGGGGTGGTCTCATGACCTGCCGTAGGTGTCCTCGAAGCGGACGATGTCGTCCTCGCCCAGGTAGCTGCCGGACTGGACTTCGATGATCTCCAGCGGCACCTTGCCGGGGTTGGCAAGACGGTGGGTCTGCCCGAGCGGGATGTAGGTGGACTGGTTTTCGGTCAGCAGGATGGTCTTGTCGCCGTTGACGATCTCGGCGGTGCCACTGACGACGATCCAGTGCTCGGCACGGTGGTGGTGCATTTGCAGGCTCAAGGAGGCGCCCGGCTTGACCATGATGCGTTTGACCTGAAAGCGCTCGCCCTGGTCGATGCTGTCGTACCAGCCCCAGGGGCGGTGCACCTTGCGGTGCAGGTTCTGCTCGCCGCGCTGTTCCTTGCCGAGGCGGTTGACGATCTGCTTGACCTCCTGGCTGCGGGCCCGGTCGCTGACCAGCACGGCGTCGGCGGTCTCGACCACGACCACGTCCTTGAGGCCGACCACGCCGACCAGGCGGCTGGTGGCGTGCACGAGGGTGTTCTCGCTGTCGGCGATCAGCGCGTCACCCACCGAGGCATTGCCGTGGGCGTCCTTGTCGGCCACTTGCCAGACGGCCTCCCAGGCGCCGAGGTCGTTCCAGCCGGCGTCAAGCGGGATCATGCGCAGCGACAGGTCGGTGCCCGGGCAGCGTTCCATCACGGCGTAGTCCACCGACTCGCTGGGGACGGCGCCGAACTCGGCCTTGGCCGGGCGGACGAACTTGGCGTCGGTCTTGCGGCCAGCCCAGGCGGCGCGGGTGGCTGTGGCGATGTCGGGGCGGAAGCGCTCCAGTGCCTTCATCCAGACGCTGGCGCGCAGCACGAACATGCCGCTGTTCCAGTAATAACCGCCAGCTGCCAGGTAACCCTTGGCAGTGTCGAGGTTGGGCTTCTCGACGAACTGCGCAACAGCGAGGCCTGCGGCATCGGCTTGGGTGCGGATGTAGCCGTAGCCCGTTTCGGGCCGGTCGGGCGTGATGCCGAGGATGGCGATGGCGCCGCCGTCGGCCACGCGAATGGCCTGCTGCAGCGCAGCGGTGAAGGCGGCGGGCTGGGTGACGGTCTGGTCAGCCGGGGTGACGACGAGGACGGGGTCCTTGCCGCCTTCGAGAGCTTCCAGCGCGGCGAGCGTCAGGGCTGGCGCCGTGTTGCGCCCCATGGGTTCAAGCAGCACGCTGCTCGGGTCGAGCTTGACCTCGCGCAGTTGGTCGAGCACCAGGAAGCGGTGCTCCTCGTTGCCGACGATGCAGGGTGCAGCGACCTGGATGTCGCTGCCGGCCAAGTCAGCCAGGCGCTTGGCGGCGAGCTGGAAGAGGCTTTCGTTGCCCGAGAGGACCAGGAACTGCTTGGGGTAGCCGGCGCGCGACAGCGGCCACAGGCGAGTGCCGGAACCGCCGGCCATGATGACGGGTTGAACGGAGATCATTCCTCGAATCCCTTGGGGTTGTTGGTCTGCCAGCGCCAGCTGTCTTCGCACATGCGGGCCAGGCCGTGAACGGCGCGCCAGCCGAGCTGCTCGGCGGCAAAGCTGGGGTCGGCCCAGCAGGCGGCCACGTCGCCGGGGCGGCGGGCCACGATCTCATAGGGCACGGCGCGGCCGCTCGCGGCCTCGTAGGCGCGCACCAGGTCCAGCACGCTGTAGCCCTGGCCGGTGCCGAGGTTGACGGTGATGGAGCGCGGGGCGTCCAGCAGGTAGCGCAGCGCGGCGACGTGGCCCTCGGCCAGGTCGCAGACGTGGATGTAGTCGCGCACGCCAGTGCCGTCGGGGGTGTCGTAATCGTTGCCGAAGACGGCCAGCTTCTCGCGCCGGCCCACGGCCACCTGGG
>CALMQC010000448.1 GCA_937871895.1 uncultured Roseateles sp.
CGGGGGTGGGGGCGGGCGAAGGCGACATGGCGATGGGTCCTTTCGGAGGTGTTGCGGAGGACTGCAGGCGGAGATCAGGGACTGACCTGTCTGGGTTCACGCAGCCTTGGCCGCCAACCGGCCATGCCGGACACACGTCCCCCGCAAACCGGGGGGCTCTCGCCGCCCCGCCGGGCCGGCTACCCTGCGCCCCATGAGCGACCTGACCCAGCTGCTGGACCAAGCCCGCGATGGCGACGCTGGCGCGCTGGATCGCGTCTTTGAGGCCCTGTACGAAGAGCTGGCCATGATGGCGCGCTCGCGCCTGCGCCGGGGTGAGCGGGTGACCCTGGCCGATACCGGTGCCCTGGTGCACGAGAGCTGGATGCGGCTGCGCCAGTCGGGCCGCTTGAGCTTTGAGGACCGCGGGCACTTCCTGGCCCATGCGGCGCAGGTGATGCGCTCAGTCATCGTGGACATCGCGCGGCGCAGCCAGGCCCAGCGGCGCGGTGGCGACCAGGCCTTCGTGACGCTCGACACCGCCGTGGCTGACGGCGTGGCCGCGCCGGGCGCGGAGCCCGATGTGATGGAGGTCAGTGCCGCGCTGGACGAGCTGGCTCGATTGGACCCACGCCTCGCTCGGGTGGTCGAGATGCGTTGGTTCGGCGGCGTCAGCGAGGCCGACATCGCCGAGGCGCTGGGCGTGAGTGAGCGCACCGTGCGCCGCGACTGGGACAAGGCGCGGGCTTTTCTCCGCACGCTGTTGAGGGCTTGATGTGTGGTGTCCTGTCCGGTTTTGGGACCGCGATGCGTGAAGGCTGCTGATGTCTGAACCCGTTCTGCCCCCCACCGACCCCTCGCAAGGCGCTGCCGCGCTCAGCCCCGAGCAGTGGGCCCTGATCTCCGCATGGTTTGACGAAGGCTGCGAGCTGCCGCCGCCTGAGCGCGAGGCTTGGCTCGCCCAGGTGCAATTGCGCTCACCCGAAGCTGCGCAGTTGCTGCCCTGGCTGCGCCAGATGCTCGACGCTCACGACGAGCGCCAGCCCGATGACTGGTTGGAGCAGGGTCCCAGCCTCAGCGCCCCGGCCGACGCCTTTGACGATCTGCGCGGCATCGTGGCCGGTGCGCGCGTGGGCCCCTGGCTGCTGCACGAACGCCTGGGCACGGGCGGCCAGGCCACGGTCTGGCGCGCGAGCCGCGTGGACGCGCTGCCGGCGCGTGAGGTGGCGCTCAAGCTGCCACTGATCCACCGTGACGGCTCGCAGCTCGCGGCCCGCTTTGCCCGCGAGCGCGAAATCCTGGCGCGACTCTCGCACCCCCACATTGCCCCGCTCTACGCCGCCGGCCTCGCGCCCGACGGCACGCCGTGGCTGGCCATGGAGCTGGTGCAGGGCGAACCGCTCACCACCTGGTGTGATGCGCGCCACCTCGGCGTGGCCGAGCGGCTCCAGCTCTTCCAGCAAGTGCTGGAGGCTGTGGCCTACGCCCATGCGCGCCTGGTGCTGCACCGCGACCTCAAGCCCGCGCACATGCTCGTCACGCCCGAGGGCAAGGTGAAGCTGCTGGACTTCGGCATCGCCAAGCTGCTGGAGGACGGCAGCAGCCCCGCCGACGCTACCGAGCTGACCCGCGCCGCCGGCCGCGTGATGACCACCGCCTACGCCTCGCCCGAGCAGGTGCGCGGCGAGCCGCTCACCACGGCGGCCGATATCTACTCGCTCGGCGTCGTGCTCTTCGAGCTGGTCACCGGGCACCGGCCCTATGCGACGCGGCACGGCAGCTCGGCGCAGCTGGAGACGGCGATTGCCGAGGGCCACTTGATTCGCGCGGCCGACGCCATCACCGACGCCGATGCCTCGGCCCGCAGTGACACCCGCCGGGCCCTCGCGCGCCAGCTGCGTGGCGACCTGGGCGCCGTGCTCGACAAGGCCCTGCAACTGGACGCCGCCCAGCGCTATGCCAGCGCCGAGGCCATGGCCGCCGATTTGCGCCGCCTGCTGGACGGTCGCCCGGTGCTGGCCGCGCAGACCAGCCGCTGGCAGCGGACCTGGAAGTTCGTGCGGCGGCATCGCGTCAGCGTGGGCCTGAGCACCCTGGCCGTGTGCACCTTGCTGGGGGTGACGACGGCCGCCGTCTGGCAGGCCCGCGAGGCCCAGGCCCAACGCGCCAAGGCCGAGGCCTCGCTGCAGACCACGCGGCACTTCGCCTTCTTCCTCGGTGACCTGCTGGGCGACGCGCTGGCCGCCAACAGCAACGAACCCCCGGCGGCCATCGTCTCGCGCGCTGAGCGCATGGCGCGCGTCGAGTTCGCCAAGGCCCCCGAGACCCTGGCCCGCGTGCTGCAGGCCGTGGCCCAGCATCATGGTGGCATCGGTGAGTCGGCACGCGCGGCCAAGCTCTTCGAGGAGGCGCGCAGCCTGACGCAGGACCGTGCCCAGCGCGATGCCATCGACTGCGGGCTCGGCATGATGATCCAGCGCCTGGGCCGGCTAGACGAAGCCGCCACGATGCTGGCGCGCGTGGCCGCCGACCCGTCCGCCGAGGCGGAATCACGGGCCAACTGCGCCGCCAACCTCTCGACGGTGCGGCTCAACCTTGATGACATCCCGGGTGCCCTGCAGGCGGCCGACGAGGCCTGGGCCCACTGGCAGGCAATGCCGATGCCGCTGCATCAGTTCGAGGGCGACCTGCTGGTGCTCAAGGGCAGCATCCTGATGTACACGCCTCGAGTGGCCGAGGCCGATGCGCTGTTTGCGCGTGCGGCCGCGTTGATGAGAGCTCAGGGGCGTGACCAGGGCATGTCCTATGTGGCCACACTCAACAACTGGGCGCTCGGCAACTTCCTGGCTGGCCAGTTGCAGACGGCCACCGAGCGGCATGACGAGATGCTGGCCGTAGCCAAGCTCAATGCCGGCGCCCAAGGCGTCTCGCCCATCAATTTCCTCAACGCCGCGACTGACCGCCTGGAGTCCGGCCGCTACCGCGAGGCGCTGGCCTTCTACGACCAGACGCTGCAGGCCGCGCGCGCCTGGAAGAACGCCGGCTTTGCCGCCAGCAGCCAGTGCCTGGGTGCTGTGGCCTTGTGGCGCGACGGCCGCGCGGCTGAGTCCAAGGCCCGGCTCGCGGCGGGCCTGGCCGAGCCCTTGAAGGACTCGCCGGGGGACCGCATCGCCGCCGGCAATTGCAAGAACGCTCGCGGCCAGTTGGCGCTGGCGCGGGGCGATGCCGCAGAAGCCCTGACGGCCTATACCGAGCTGCTGGCCATACCGAACCTGCGCGACGCCACGCGCGCCCACTACCTGCAATGGCGCTCACGCGCGCAGCTGGCGGCCGGGCAGGGTGCTGCGGCGCTGCAGGACGCGCAGGATTCGCTCAAGATCGCGCGCCAGCTGCAAGGGGCGCAGCCAGAGTCCTTCCGCACCGCGCTGGCGCTGGATGCGCTGGCGCGTGCGCAGGCGGCGGCGCTGGATCCGGCAGCGAGGGCCACGCGGGCTGAGGCCGACAAGGCTCTGGCGGCCAGCGTCGCACCGACGCACTGGCTGCGCCAGCCCTGAGCTGTTCGCGGTGCTTATTCCCGGTGATACGGGTGGCCGGTCGTCACCGTCCAGGCGCGGTACAGCCCTTCAGCCAGCAACACGCGCGCAAAGGCGTGGGGCAGGGTGAGGTCCGAGAGGCGCAGGGTCTCGTCGGCCGTGGCCTTGAGGTCAGGGTGCAGGCCGTCCGGCCCGCCGATGATCAGCGCGGCATCACGACCTTCGCCCATCCAGAGCTTGAGGCGCTCGGCCAGCTCGACGGTTGTGCGGCGTGTGCCGCGTTCGTCCAGCACGATGCGGCGTACGCCCTTCGGCATAGCCGCCTCGATGCGCGCGGCCTCAGCAGCCATCAGCTGCTCGGCCGTCTTGCTGCCGCGTGTCTCGGCCTTGACGGCCTTGAGCTCCAGCCGCAGCTCGGGCGGGAAGCGCTTGGCGAAGTCCTGATACGCGTCCTCGGCCCAGGCCGGCATGCGCTGGCCCACGGCCACTAGCAGCAGGCGCATGGGCGGATCAGCGCTTGACGGCGGTCTTCTTTGCCGGGGCCTTCTTGGCGGGGGCCGACTTGGCGGCTGCCTTCTTGGCCGCTGGTTTGGCTGCTGGCTTGGCGGCGCCAACCTTGACCGTCTGACTCACCGGAGCCCGGGTGCCAACGACGCGGCTCACGCCCTTGGCGGTCTTCTTCGCCGGCGCCTTTTTGGCGGGCGCCGTCTTGGTGGCCGGTGCCTTGCTCCCCGAGGTCTTGGTTGGGGCTTTCTTGGCGGCTGGTTTGGCGGCTGGTTTGGCGGCAGCCTTTGCAGCAGGCTTGGCAGCCTTCGCCGGCATCTCCTCCGAAGCCTTGGGCAGCTTGGCCTCGCCTGGGGCCTTGAGCTTCACCGGCTTGCCACCCCAGATCTCTTCGAGGTTGTAGTACTGGCGGATGGCGGGCTGCATCACGTGCACGACGGCGGCGCCGCAGTCCACGATGATCCATTCGCCGTTGTCCTCGCCCTCGGTGCGCATCACGCTCATGCCGCGCCCCTTGACCGTCTCACGCACGCTGGAAGCGAGGGCCTTGGTCTGCCGGTTGCTCGTGCCCGAAGCGATGATCACGCGCTCAAAGAGCGGCGAGAGGTGCTCGGTGTTGAACACGGCAATGTGCTGTGCCTTGACGTCTTCCAGGCCATCGACGATGGCGCGTTGCAGTTTGCGGATATCCATTCAGGGGTTTCGGTAGAGGCGGTGCTGGGCAATATAGCCCGCGACCTGCGGGCCCACCAGGGGCGAAATGTCGTCGCCTCGCGCCAAAGCGTGACGAACGGCGGTGGAAGAGACGGGGTGATCGGGCAGGTCCAGCACCTGGACCTCATGCGCCGGCAGGGCCACCGACCCTCGCACGGCCTGCCCGGCACGCGGCACGACGACGAGCCGTGCCAGGCGCAGCACCTCCTCGGCTTGATACCAAGTGTGCAGGTTCAGGTATTGGTCCTGGCCGATCAGGAAGGCGATCTCGCTGCCCGGCTGCTCGCGGTGGAACTCGCGCAGCGTGTCCACGGTGAAGCTCGGGCCCACGCGGTGCAGCTCGCGCTCGTCCACGGCGAAGCGGGGCTCGTCGGCGGTCAAGAGCTTCACCATGGCGACGCGGTGCTCGGGCGCGGCCATCTGGCGGTCGGCCTTTTGCCAGGGGCGGCCGGCGGGCAGCCACAGCAGGCGGTCGGGCTGCAATTGCTGCAGCGCGAGCTGCGCAAAGGCCAGGTGGCCGAGGTGGGGCGGGTCGAAGCTGCCGCCGAAGAGAGCAAGTTTCACGGGGCCAGTTTCAAAGCCAGAGCGCCGTCGGCGTCTCGTCGGCCCAGTCACGCGGGCGCAGGAAGTCGCTGTAGAGCCGCGCTTCCGGCGTGCCGGGCTCGGGCGCCCAGTCGTAGCGCCAGGTCACGACGGGGGGCATGGACATCAGGATGGACTCGGTGCGCCCGCCCGATTGCAGGCCGAACAGCGTGCCGCGGTCAAACACGAGGTTGAACTCGACGTAGCGGCCGCGCCGGTAGGCCTGGAAGTCGCGTTCCCGCTCGCCATAGGCATAGCCCTGGCGGCGCTCGACGATGGGCAGGTAGGCCTGCGTGAAGGCGTCGCCCACGGCGCGGATCAAGGCAAAGCCGCCCTCGAAGCCGCCGTCCGTCACGTCGTCAAAGAAGATGCCGCCGATGCCGCGCGGCTCGTTGCGGTGCTTCAGGAAGAAGTACTCGTCGCACCAGGTTTTGTACTTGGCGTAGCGCTCGGCCCCGATGGCGTCTCGGCAGACGCGGTGGAAGTGCTGGGCATCGCGCTCGTAGCCGTAGTAGGGCGTCAGGTCCATGCCGCCGCCGAACCACACCACGGCCTCACGGTCCGCCGGCAGGGCCGCAAACATGCGCACGTTGGCGTGCACCGTGGGCACGAAGGGGTTGTGCGGGTGCAGCACCAGCGACACGCCCATGGCCTCAAACGGCGCGCCGGCCAACTCGGGCCGGTGCTGGGTGGCCGAGGGCGGCAGCACGCGTCCTTTGACGTGCGAGAAGTTGACACCGCCGCGCTCGAAGACCGAGCCGCGCTCGATCAGGCGCGACAGACCATCGCCCTCCAGCCGCCCACCGGGCTCGCGCGTCCAGCCGTCGGACAGGAAGGCATTGCCATCGACCTGCTCCAGCTGGCTGACGATGCGGTGCTGCAGACCGAGCAGGTAGTCGCGGACCTCGGTGGTGTTCATGGACGCTGAAAGGGTTGGATCGGCGAGGCCTGTTCGGGGCGACAGCCCTGCCGGCCTTGCAGGTAGCTGCGGAAGGCGGCGAAGTCGGCCTCGATGTCGCCCGTGAGCTTCAAGAAGTGTTCGACGCCGATCACGCGGGTCTTGAAGTCGAAGTAGGCGAGCCCCAGCGGCACGCCCGTTTGCACTGCGACTTGGTAGGCGCCGGTGCGCCAGCCCGTGGTGAGCGAGCGTGTGCCTTCGGGCGCGGCCACGAGCCAGAAGCGCTCCCCGCGCTCGCGCGCCGCCTGCATCTGCCGAGCGGTATCACCCGCCAGCCCCTGCGAGCTGCTGCGCACCACGGGAATGCCGCCGATGTAGCGCATCCAGCGGCCCAGCACGGGCAGCTTGAAGAGGCTGTCTTTGGCCCAAAAGCGGGCCTGGATGCCCAGCGCCCATTTGGCCAGCACGCCCACGGGGAAGTCCCAGTTCGAGGTGTGTGGATAGACCAGGATCACGCCCTGCTCAGCGGGCAGGCCGGTGGCGTCAATGCGCCAGCCGAAGACGCTCAGGATCCAGCGTGCGAGCCGGCTCGGGGTGCCGAACGGGCAGGGCAGGTGGGTGAGCGTCTCAGGGGCGTTCAACGCTTGATGGCGCGGTGGCCGATGTCGGTGCGCAGCTGGCGACCGTCGAATTCAATCGACGCGGCCAACTCGTACGCGTGCTGCGCCGCCTGCTTGACCGACTCGCCCAGCGCCGTGGCGCAGAGCACGCGGCCGCCGCTGGTGCGCAGCACCTCGCCGTCCAGCACCGTGCCGGCGTGGAAGACCATGCCGTCCGGCCCATCGGCAGGCAGGCCGGTGATGGCGTCGCCCTTGCGCGGCGAGAGCGGGTAGCCGTGGGCCGCCAGCACCACGCCCAGCGCGGCGCGGCGGTCCCATTGCAGTTCGACCTGGTCGAGCGTGCCTTCGGCGCCATGCAGCAGCACATCGAGCAGGTCGCTCTTGAGCCGCATCATGATGGGCTGGGTCTCGGGGTCGCCCATGCGGGTGTTGAACTCGACGGTGCGGGGCTGGCCCTCGGCGTCGATCATCAGGCCGGCGTAGAGGAAACCGGTGAAGGGGTGGCCGTCCTTGGCCATGCCGGCGATGGTCGGCAGGATGATCTCGTGCATGGCCTTGGCGTGCACATTGGGCGTCACGACCGGTGCGGGCGAGTACGCGCCCATGCCGCCGGTGTTGGGGCCCTGGTCGCCGTCGAGCAGGCGCTTGTGGTCCTGGCTGGTGGCCAAGGGCACGACGTGCTTGCCGTCACACAGCACGATGAAGCTGGCCTCCTCGCCCTGCAGGAACTCTTCGATGACGACCCGCGCGCCACCTTCGTTGTGGACCACGCCGAGCTTGTTGTCAGCCAGGATCCAGTCGATGGCCTCGTGCGCCTCGGGCAGGGTCATCGCCACCACCACGCCCTTGCCGGCAGCCAGGCCGTCGGCCTTGATCACGATGGGGGCGCCTTGCGCGTCCACATAGGCGTGGGCGGCAGCGGTGTCGGTAAAGGTCTCGTAGGCGGCCGTGGGGATGCCGTGGCGCTTCATGAAGGCCTTGGCGAAGGCCTTGGAACTCTCCAACTGCGCGGCCGCCTTGGTGGGCCCAAAGATGCGCAGGCCACGGGCGCGGAACTCATCCACGGCGCCAGCGGCCAGATAGGCCTCGGGGCCGACGACGGTCAGCGAAATCTTCTGCTCGACGGCGAAGTCGGCGAGCTGCTTCACGTCCGAGATCGGGACGTTCTTGAGTTGCGGGTCGCGCGCCGTGCCGCCATTGCCCGGCGCCACGAAGACCTGGCTGACCTTGGGCGACTGCGCCAGCTTCCAGGCCAGCGCGTGCTCGCGTCTACCATTGCCGAGGACGAGAACTTTCATGCCTGCTTTCAGCCCAGAGCGGCGTTGTGATACACGGCCTGAACGTCGTCCAGGTCTTCGAGCACGTCGAGCAGCTTCTGCATGCGCTCGGCGTCTTCGCCGCTGATGTCGATGGTGTTCTCGGGCCGCATCGTCACCTCGGCCACCTCGGGGTTGAGGCCGGCGGCTTCGAGCGCGGCCTTGACGGCTTCGTAGTCGGCCGGAGCGGTCAGCACCTCGATGGCACCATCGTCGTCGGTCACCACGTCTTCGGCGCCGGCTTCCAGGGCCACTTCCATCACCTTGTCTTCCGACGTGCCGGGCGCGAACACGAACTGCCCGCAGTGCTTGAACTGGAAGGCCACCGAGCCTTCGGTGCCCAGGTTGCCGCCGTACTTGCTGAAGGCGTGGCGCACCTCGGCCACGGTGCGGACGCGGTTGTCCGTCATGGTGTCGAGGATGATGGCCGCGCCGGCGATGCCATAGCCCTCGTAGCGGATTTCCTCGTAGGACAGGCCGTCCAGGTTGCCCGAGGCCTTGTCGATGTTGTACTTGATGCGGTCCGCCGGCATGTTGGCGGCCTTGGCCTTGTCCACGGCCAGGCGCAGGCGGGGGTTGTCCTTGATGTCCGGGCCACCCTGGCGCGCCGCCACGGTGATCTCGCGAATGATCCGCGTCCAGATCTTGCCGCGCTTCTCATCCTGGCGACCCTTGCGGTGCTGGATGTTGGCCCATTTGGAATGCCCTGCCATGAGGAAGCCTTGTGTTTGAGTCGTTCTGAGGAACCCGGGATTTTAGGAGGGCCGTCAGCGCGCGGCACATTGCTGCCGCAGCCACTGGGCAAGCGCTGCTTCGTCCATCTCGCCTGCTGCCACGGCCAGCATGGTCAGCGTGGCGCTGGCGTCATCGGCCGTCAGCTCGAAGCCATTGAGCACGAGGAAGAGTTCCATGGCGACGTAGGCCGTTCGCTTGTTGCCGTCTACAAACGGGTGGTTCTTGGCAAGTCCGACGGCATAGGCGGCAGCGAGGTCAAAGGCGTCCGGGTCGCCGTAGAGCGCGGCATTCTGTGGGCGTGCC
>CALMQC010000449.1 GCA_937871895.1 uncultured Roseateles sp.
TCGGGCTGCTCGGCGGCGTTGTCAGGAATGATGATGCCCAAGGCGGTCTTGGTTTCGTTCTCGAGGCGCTTGACGATCACGCGATCGTGCAGGGGACGCAGCTTCATGGAATCTCCTGAGGTCTAGTCTGACGAAGCCGCCCGGGTGGCGGCGTCTGAATCCAAAGCCGCCCCACGGGCGGCATCCGAATAGTTAGCACTCGATGATGATGAGTGCTAGCAGAGCATTATAGGGATCGATCCCGCGCTTTCAAGAAGCTGCTTTTCGCCTTGGTGTTTGTTCCGCACTGCGGCGCGCCCAAACAAAAAGACCGCCCATGGGCGGTCTTTTTAGCGAGATAGCGGTGACGCCGTCAGCTCACTGGCCTCGGCGGCGACGAGTCACTGCAACGCCACCCAAGGCGGCGAGGGCGAGCGCGAAGCTGGCAGGCTCAGGGACCCGATTGGGGGGCGTTGCCTCCAAGGGCGTGACGCTGAACTGGTCAAAGATCCACTTCGCTGCGCTGCCGTAAGTGATTGTGTAGCTGCGACCGATCGCGCCGCCTGTGAGATCGACTCCCACGTTTTGGAATTGGCACTTGCCCGAGGCGCAAACGCTGTCCGGCGCGATGTTGCTCAGCGAGATTGAATCGCCAATGCGGCCGTTGTCACCAAAAATTTCCAAGGTTGGCCAAATGCCAGAACTGCGGTTGTCGTACGACGCGATATCGAAATCCAAGCCAGTGAAGCCATCGGCGAACGAAACCGTGACCGAACAGCTGATGGCCGGGCACTTGTCAATGACATCGCCATCGTCGGTGGGCACGAGTTGGGTGAGCAGCAGCGCATTGTTGGAGGCGCCACCAACGGCGAGGTCAAACACGACCAGACCGTTGCCAGACAGAGTCAGACCACCGTCGTTGAGCGGCAATGCGGTGACCACGGAAGGATCGCTCGGGGCCGAAAGGCCTTCGAAATCCGCCGTCTTCTTGACCGGGACAGCCTGAACCAGGCCGGAAGCGGCCAAAAGGCCAGCCATCATCAAAGTACGAAAAGCCCGCATGGGACGACTCCGTGAGTGTTCTTGTTGGAGGGAACGTGCGCTGACTGTACTGAAGCGGCTTAGATCTTGGGGGGCGCAGGCCCCTTTGATTCGGGGGGCTGGCCGTACCGGGGCACCTGACGGAGGGGGTAAAGAAGGCATCGCGCCAAAGCCACAGCGGGATGGCTGGGCGGCAGTAAAGTCAATTGGCACGTAAAAACCCGTATGTGGCGGGCTTGCTCGCCATGGTCTGCTCAGCTTTGCACCACGGCCTCAGTGGTGGACACGATTTTTGGAGAAGCCATGAAGCATTCGATCGTTCTGCTGGCCCTTGCTGGTGCCGTGAGCCTCGCGCAGGCGGAAGACACGCTGAAGAAGATCAAGGACACCGGCACCATCACCCTCGGTGTGCGTGAGTCGTCCGGGCTGTCCTACACGATTGGGGATGGCAAGTACGTGGGCTATCACATCGATGTCTGCGAGAAGATCGTCTCGGACGTCCGCAAGGCGCTCGGCCTGAGTGGGATCACCACCAAATACCAGCCCGTCACCTCGGCCAATCGCATCCCTTTGACCGTCAACGGCACGGTGGATCTGGAGTGCGGCTCCACCACCAACAACGCCACGCGGCAAAAGGACGTGGCCTTTGCCGTGACGACCTATGTCGAGGAAGTGCGCATTGCCGTGAAGGCCAATTCGGGCATCAATTCCATCAAGGACCTGGCGAACAAGACGGTGGCCACGACGACGGGCACCACTTCGGTCCAGACCCTGCGCAAGCACGAACGCTCGACGGGTGTGGACTTCAAGGAGGTCTTCGGGAAGGACCACGCGGACAGCTTCCTGCTGCTGGAATCTGGCCGCGCCGACGCCTTTGTGATGGACGGCTCCATCCTGGCCAAGAACATCGCCACGTCCAAGAACCCCAAGGACTACAAGATCGTTGGCGAAGTGCTGTCCGTCGAGCCGATCGCCATCATGATGCGCAAGGATGACCCGGCCTTCAAGAAGGTGGTGGACAACAGCATCAAGGAGCTGATCCGCCTCGGTGACCTGGCCAAGCTCTACGACAAGTGGTTCCTGAAACCGATCCCGCCGGCGGGTGCCGTGATTGGCATGCCGCTGAACGAAGCCACCAAGGCGGCCTGGGCCAATCCCAACGACAAGCCGATGGAAGACTACGCCAAGAAGTAAGGCGGCAAGGCTTGATGCATTGACCACTGAAAGCGGGTGCAGGGCACCCGCTTTGCGTTAGGAGGGACGATGAGCTGGGACTGGCAGTTCTTCTGCAATGACACCGCCACGGGCGAAGCCGTGGCCAGTTGCTTCGGGGCGGGTGGCAAAGAGCAGACCTATTTGCAATGGATGCTGGGCGCCTGGGGCTGGACGCTCAGCGTTTCGCTGCTCGGTCTCCTGGTGGCCTTGGTGGTGGGTTCGCTGGTCGGGGTGGCGCGCACCACGCCCAACCGCTGGCTGGTCCGCTTTGGCGAGGCCTGGACTGAGCTCTTCCGCAACATCCCGCTGCTGGTCCAGGTCTTCCTCTGGTACCACGTGCTGCCGGTGTTGGTGCCTGTCTTGCAGGGCGTGCCACCTTCGGTGCTGGTGATACTGGCCTTGGGTTTCTTCACCAGCGCGCGCATTGGTGAACAGGTCAAGGCGGGCATCCAGACCTTGCCCAAGGGCCAGCGCTATGCCGGCCAGGCGCTTGGCTTCACGCTGCCTCAGACCTATCGCTTCGTGCTGTTGCCGATGGCCTTCCGCATCGTCATCCCGCCGCTGACCAGCGAGTCGATGAACATCGTCAAGAACTCGGCGGTGGCTTTTGCGGTCAGCATCCCGGAGCTCGCTCAGTTTGCGCAGCAGGCGTCGGAGGAGACCTCGCATTTTGAGGAGATCTTCATTCCGGTGACGCTGCTCTACTTCGTCTCGGCCTTCGTGATCAACCGCATCGCGAAGTTCATCGAGGCGCGGGTCCGCATCCCCGGCACGGTGGGGGCCAAGTGATGCTGAACCTCGACTACAGCTTCCTGAACTGGGGCGTCATCCACAGCTTTGTGGCCAAGGGATTCTGGTTCTCGATCCAACTCACCCTTGTGGCCATGCTGGGCGGCATCGTGCTGGGTACCTTGCTGGCCATGATGCGACTCTCGGGTCGGGCCTGGCTGGCGACGCCGGCCGCCATCTATGTGGACACCCTGCGCTCCATCCCGTTGGTGATGGTGATCTTGTGGTTCTTTCTGCTCATCCCCAAGCTGCTTGGGCCGCTGGGCGGCGAGACCTCGGCGCTGATCACCTTCACGCTCTTTGAAGCCACCTACTTCTCCGAGATCATGCGCGCCGGCATCCAGTCGGTCTCCAAGGGCCAGGTCAACGCGGGCTATGCGCTCGGCATGACCTACGGGCAAAGCATGCGCTACGTGGTGCTGCCGCAGGCCTTTCGCAACATGCTGCCGGTGTTGCTGACGCAGACCATCGTGCTCTTTCAGGACACTTCGCTGGTCTATGCCGTCGGTGCCTACGACTTGCTCAAGGGCTTCGAGGTGGCCGGCAAGAACTTCAACCGCCCGGTCGAGACCTACCTCGTCGCGGCGCTCGTCTATTTCGTCATCTGCTTTTCGCTGTCGCAGCTGGTGCGGCGCCTGCAGAGCAAGATCGCCATCATCCGTTGAGGTCCAGCCGTGATTGACATCAAAAACGTCTCCAAGTGGTACGGCAGCTTTCAGGTGCTCACCGACTGCACGACCTCCATCCAGAAGGGCGAGGTTGTCGTTGTCTGTGGACCCTCGGGCTCCGGCAAATCCACCCTGATCAAGACCGTCAACGCGCTGGAACCCTTCCAGAAGGGCGACATCGTGGTGGACGGCATCTCGATTGCCGACCCCAAGACCAACCTGCCGAAGCTGCGCTCGCGGGTCGGCATGGTGTTCCAGCACTTCGAGCTGTTCCCGCATTTGTCCGTGACCGAGAACCTCACCATTGCGCAGATCAAGGTGCTGGGGCGTAGCCCCGACGACGCCAAAGCGCGCGGGCTCAAGATGCTGGAGCGGGTCGGCCTCACGGCCCACAAGGACAAATTTCCGGGCCAGCTCTCAGGCGGTCAGCAGCAGCGCGTCGCCATCGCGCGGGCGCTGTCCATGGACCCCATCGTGATGCTGTTCGACGAGCCCACCTCGGCGCTTGACCCCGAGATGGTGGGCGAGGTGCTGGACGTGATGGTCAAGCTCGCTCACGAAGGCATGACCATGATGTGCGTGACGCATGAGATGGGCTTTGCCAAGCGGGTGTCCAACCGCGTCATCTTCATGGACGCCGGGCGAATCGTGGAGGACTGCACCAGCAGTGATTTCTTCAGCAAGCCCGAGGACCGCTCACCCCGCGCCAAGGACTTCCTGTCGAAGATCCTGCAGCACTAGTCGGCGACACCTCTCAGGGCTCGATCGCTGCGCCCACCACGTCCTGTGCGGCCAGCGTCCCGATGCGTGTGGCCCGGCCGGTCTCAAGGTCGATGCGATACCAACTGGCTTTGCCGCTCTGCGTGATCGCCGCGTAGGCCGTGTTGTTCAGGTCTGAGATGTCGAGCGTCGCGCGTTCGAAGCTGCCGAGCCCCAGCGAACCGACGGTAAAGAGGCGCCCGGTGTTGGGCGAAACCGCGGGCTGCACACCCTCCTTGCTGCCTTGGTGCACCAGGGTGCCCAGGCGCCCGTCCAGCGCATAGTTGGTGGTCAGCTTGTCATTGGTCTTGTTGTAGGTGTAGCCCGCCGCCACGACGCCGGGCGGCTTGCCCGCATTCACGTCGGCGGCGTCATAGGCCAGGCGGCCGTCCAGTTGCACGCCAGGCTGGTTGGGGTCGCTGTCGACGATGACGCCCGTGTCCGGATGCAGACGCAGGTTGAAGCCTGCATCATTGACCACGCGGATGCGGTCGACGGTGGGATTGAAGTCAAAGCCCCACTCGGTGGCGCCCTCTCTGGGCAGCGGCTGAGGGGCGCCCACGGCGATGGCCGTGGCACTTGCCGTGTCGATGCGGTACAGCTGCCCGCTTGCCCCCAGGCCAAAGAGCTGGCCACGCGCGACCCGGTAGTCGATGCCCAGCAGGCGCTCGCCTGCTGCCAGGCCCTTGAGGGCGCGGCGGGTCGTCAGTTTCTGCGGTTGCCCGGCATTGAACTGGACCAGCTGATGGCTGGCCGTGACGGCGTAAATCATCTCTTTGGCCGGTGGTCCCAGAGGCTCCTCGGGTGTGCTGGCGCAGGCGGCCAGCAGCGCGGCGGACAGTGTGGCAATCAGGCGGTGACGACGAAACATGCGAGCGGCTCCTGGCGACAGCAAAGCGGCTTTGTAGGTTGCCTGCATGCCCAAGGCCAAGGCAATCCTTCACGAAGCGCCGGCACGCGTGCTGCTGCCCAGAGACAATTCGGCCCCATGACCCACACCCTCACTCTGACCCGCCCCGACGACTGGCACCTGCACCTGCGCGACGAGGCCGCGCTGCAGAGCGTGGCGCCTTACACCGCGCAGCAGTTCGCCCGCGCCATCGTGATGCCCAACCTTCGGCCGCCCATCACCACGGCCGCCCAAGCCGTGGCCTACCGCGAGCGCATCCTGGCGGCCGTTCCGGTGGGCAGCGATTTCCAGCCCCTGATGACGCTCTACCTGACCGACAACACCGCCCCGGCGGAGGTTGCGGCTGCCAAGGCGGCGGGCGTCGTCGCCCTCAAGCTCTACCCGGCCGGCGCCACCACCAACAGCGACGCCGGCGTTACCGACATCCGCAAGTGCTATGCCACGTTGGAAGCCATGCAGCGCGCCGGCCTGCTGTTGCTCGTGCATGGCGAGGTCACCGATCCAGCCATCGACGTGTTTGACCGCGAGGCCGTCTTCATCGACCGCGTGATGACGCCCCTGCGCAAGGACTTCCCCGAGCTCAAAGTGGTGTTCGAGCACATCACCACCAAGGAAGCCGCCCAGTACGTGGCGAGCAGCGACCGCTTCACCGCCGCCACGCTCACGCCTCAGCATTTGCTCTACAACCGCAACGCCCTCTTCACCGGCGGCCTGCGCCCGCACTACTACTGCCTGCCCGTGCTCAAGCGCGAGGAGCACCGGCTGGCGCTTTGCGCGGCAGTCGCCTCGGGTTCGCCGAAGTTCTTCTTGGGCACCGACAGCGCGCCCCACGCGGCTCAGCTCAAGGAGGCCTCGGTCTGCGGCGCCGGCTGCTTCACCGCGCTGTCGGCGCTGGAGCTGTACGCCGAGGCTTTTGAGCAACTCGGTGCCCTCGACAAGCTGGAAGCCTTTGCGTCCTTCAACGGCCCCGACTTCTACGGCCTCCCGCGCAACACCGGCACCGTCACCCTCAAGCGCGAGCCGTGGACGCTGCCGGCTGCGGTCGCGTTTGGCGACGCCCAGCTCAAGCCCCTGCGGGGCGGTGAGACGCTGAACTGGAAGCTGCAGTAAAGCCTGTGCTGGGGCTTGACGGGCGCTTGCCCGCCGGCAGTGCCGAAGCGGCCTGGTTCGGCCCGCTGCGGGCGGCCTGGGCAGGGCTCGCGCCGCAAGGCACGGTGGCCGAGCGGCTCAACGCCATCCCCGGGAGGCCCCGCGAGTTCGTTGACGCGTCGGCGCGGCAAGCGCACGAGGCCTACGAAGCCTTCATCGCCCGCACAGGCCAGGTGCCGACGCGCGACAACGCGCACGACCTGCTCAACGGCCTCGTCTGGTGTGCCGAGCCCGCGCTCAAGTCGCGGCTCAATGCGCTGCACGCCGAGGCCTTGGCCCGTGACGGCGTTCGCAGTCAACGCGGCACGCTGCGGGATGCCCTGACCCTGTTCGACGAGTTCGGCGCCTGCTGGCCCGAGTGCCCCGCCGAGTTGGCTGCCGCCTGGCGGGCGCGTGACTGGCGCCGTTGTTTCATCGACCTGCGCCCCTTGTGGCAGGCCAGCCAGCCCCGCCTGGTGGGCCATGCCTTGCTGGAGCAACTCGCGCTGGCACCGCGCAAGGGCTTGTGCGCGCATGTGTTGCTGGGCGACCCGCTGCGACTCAGCGCCGAGGGCTGGGCGGCCAAGCCCTTCCTGCCCCTGCCGGTGCTGGGTGTGCCCGGCTGGTGGCCGGCGAACGAGGCACCGGGCTTTTATGACGATGTTGCG
>CALMQC010000450.1 GCA_937871895.1 uncultured Roseateles sp.
CGCCCCCGCCACCACCACCGCCCCCCATCCAGGGCATCGTGGCCCTGGGCGCGGCGATGAGCAATGGCACCGTGCGCGTGCTCGACAGCACCGGCAAGGCCATCGCCACCGGCAAGCCGGTCACGGCCGTCACCGGCGCCTATGGGCCCATCACGCTCTCGGGCACCGGGCCCTACCGCGTTGAGGCCTGCGGCAACTTCGCCGGGCGGCAGCGCTGCGTGTGGTCGGCCACCAATGTGGGCGGCACCTTGCACATCACGCCGCTGACCAGCGCGCTCACCGTGCTGGCCGGTGGCCAAGCCGCTGACGCGATGATGACCGGCACCGTCCAGGGCCTCGGCGACCCCGCACTCACCACCGCACAGACCCAGCTGCGCGCCGCATTGGCGCCGCTGCTGACCGAGGCCGGACTGGCGTCCGACTTCGACTTCATGACCGGCAACCTCACGCCGGCCAGCCACGCCGGCTATGACCTGCTGCTCGACCTGACCGACGTCGCGCTCAGCCAGGACGGCAGCGTGCCGGCCGTGCGCATCGGCTCGCGGCTGGGCACCAACACCGTCTACCTGGAGCCCGGCGGCGCGGCCCCGACGCCGCTCAGCCTGGCCAGCGGCGCGGCGGGCTTTGACTTCACCGGCCTCGACGCCATGGCCGCGTCCATGATCACCGGCTCGGCCAACAACAACGTCTGCCAGGCCAGCCTCACGCCCCTGTTTGACGCCGCCGGCCGCTACAACATCGAGACCGTGGTGCGCACCGGCGCCAATGCCGCCGAGCTGCTGTGCCTGCGGCTCAACGGCGTGCTGGGCGACGGCGAGGTGCTGTTCGGCGGCAAGCTGCTGCAGCCCGAGCTGGACCGCTGCGACTTCCCCACCGGGGCCGACCCGGTCTGCCGCGTCTCGTTCCGCTGGCTGACGTCCAAGAGCGAGCTGCGCGTGCTGGGCGTGGAGCAAGCGGCCGTCAAGCGCCCCGGGGGCTGGCGCTTCCTGGGCAACCGGCTGGAGGTGCAAGCCACCGCCACGGCGCGCACGCGCCTCATCCGCCGCATCGACAAGACCGCCCCGGACAACCTCTACCGCTACATCGACATCCCCATCCCCGCCGCCAGCGGCGTGCAGTGCGCCGTCGCAAGCCAGAAGGACACAAACGGCGCCTACGCACCCTTCGCCATCTTCAAGTCCACCGGGGCCGGCACCTATTTGTCGCTGTGGAGCGTGTCGCTCAGCGACGGCTCGCCCAGCCTCAACGCGGCCAGCGGCGTCACGCGCGGCAACGACATCGTCGAAGTGCCCATCGCCAACAGCGTGGCGGGCGACAGCCTGGTGCGCAACTTCGTGCGCATGGGCCGCGAGGTGCGCATCGCGCTCTATGGCGACATCGGCTGCAGCACGCCCTGGGCCGGTGCCGACGGCGCCACCCTCAGTGTCAACATGGCCGGCACACCGCCGCTGGCGGCCAGCAGCATGACGGCCCTGCCCTGGCCCAACCTCGTGGTGGCCGGCATCTCGGCACTGTCAGGGCTCAAGGCCGTGGCCAATGCCAAGATCAGCCTGCAGGCGAGCTGGACCCTCGCCCGCGGCGGCCTGACCATGACGCAAATGATGCTGTGCACGGATGCCGCCTGCGGCACCCGCCTGGGCCTGATGACCCTGCCCACCGCCGCCACCACGGCCACCCTGTCTGGCACCAATGGCGCCAGCCTGCTCGACACGGTGTCCTTCAAGCAGCTGCGCCTGATGGCCATCAACACCGATGGCAGCCTGATGCAGACCGACTGGCAGAGCTGCGGCACGGTGGCCGCTGGCGTGGCCTGCCCCTGAACCCGCGCGCCTAGAAAGCCCAGCGCCAGGCCGAGGCCGGCGCGGCGGCTGGGGCAGGCTCGTCGGGCTGCTGCAGCACGCGTTGCAGGACGCGGGCTTCCAGCGCGGCAAAGGTCGCATCGCCCCGCGCACGCGGTCGCGCCAGCGGCACGGCCTCGTCCAGCGCCAGGCGATGGTCCTCCACCAGCACGACACGGTCCGCCAGGGCCACTGCCTCGCCCACATCGTGGGTCACGAGCAGCGCCGTGAAGCCGTGTTCAAGCCACAGCCCCTCGATCAGCGCGTGCATCTCGATGCGGGTGAGCGCATCGAGTGCGCCGAGCGGCTCGTCCAGCAGCAGCAGCCGGGGCCGATGCACCAGGGCACGCGCCAGCGCCACGCGCTGGCGTTGCCCGCCTGACAGCACGGCAGGCCAGTCGTTGGCACGGTCAGCCAGGCCCACGTGGGCCAGCGCCTCGTGCCCCCGGGCCAAAGCCTGCGGGTCATCCAGGCCGAGCGTGATGTTGTCGATCACGCGCTTCCAGGGCAGCAGTCGCGCGTCCTGGAACATGATGCGCAGATCGGACCGGCCTTGGCCGGCGGGCTGGCCGTCGAGCGTGAGTTGGCCCGCCGTGGCGGTCTCAAGCCCGGCCACCAGACGCAGCAGCGTGCTCTTGCCGCAGCCGCTGCGGCCGACGATGGCGACGAACTCGCCGGGCGCGATGTCGAGGTCCACGCCCTGGAGCACGACGCGCTCGCCAAAGGATTTGCCCAGGCCGCGCATCGACAGCGCGATGCCGGCCGCTTGTGGAAGCGGGGCTGGCGCGGCGGCGGGCGCCTGCGCTGGCCGACGAGGCTCCGCAACTGCATGGCCAGTGCCTTCGCGCAGCGCGGTGGTGGTGGCAAGACTCATGGGGGTCTCCTTCAGGCCTTGGCCGCAGATTGGTAGCCCGGGTGCCAACGCAGCCACCAACGCTCCAGGCCCTTGGCGGCCAGGTCGGCGAGCTTGCCGAGCAGGGCATAGAGCGTGATGCCGACCAGCACGACGTCGGTCTGCAGGAACTCGCGGGCATTCATCGTCATGTAGCCAATGCCGGCCTGCGCCGAGATGGTCTCGGCCACGATCAGCAGCACCCACATCAGCCCAAGGCTGAAGCGCACGCCGACGAGGATGCTCGGCAAGGCGCCCGGCAGGATCACATGCCGATAGAGCTGCCAGCCGCGCAGGCCGTAGCTGCCTGCCATCTCGATCAGGCCCTTGTCCACCGAGCGGATGCCGTGGAAGGTGTTCAGGTAGAGCGGAAAGAACACGCCCAGCGAGACGAGGAAGAGCTTGGCCGTCTCGTCAATGCCGAACCACAGGATGACCAGCGGGATCAGCGCCAGCGGCGGGATGTTGCGCACCATTTGCAGCGTGGTGTCGAGCAGGGTCTCGGCGCGCCGGAAGGTGCCGGTGAGCAGCCCGAGCAACAGGCCCGAGCCCGCGCCGATGGCGAAGCCCAGCGCTGCGCGCCGCGTGCTGACGGCCACGTGCTCCCACATCTCGCCCGAGACGGCCAGCGTCCAGAAGGCCCTGAGCACGGCCAGCGGCTCGGGCAGCACGCGGGTGCTGAGCCAGCCTTGCACCGACGCCAGCTCCCAGAGCGCGACGATGCCGGCCGGCACCAGCCAGGGCGCCAGCCCCCCGAGGCTGCCCCTGACGCGGCGCAGGAGCGGGTTGACGCGCACCATGGCTCAACTCGCCGCCGCCTGCGGCGCGGCGCTGGCTTTGGGCACGTAGCTGTTGGCCACGATCTCGCCGAAGGGCCCGGTCAGCTTGGGCGCCGTGAGCTT
>CALMQC010000451.1 GCA_937871895.1 uncultured Roseateles sp.
ACTGGCCGCCGCGCACCACCTGCATCAGCTGCACGATGAACTCGATCTCGCGGATACCGCCGCGCGAGAGCTTGACGTCATTGGCCCGCTCGGGCCGCCCGGCGCAGCGCGCCTTGGCCTCGCTGCGGATCTTGCCGTGCAGCTGGCGCAGGCCTTCGAAGACGCCGTAGTCCAGGTAGCGGCGGTAGACAAACGGGCTGACCAGGTCGCGCAGGCCGCGGGTGCGCGGGTCGCTGGCGGCGGACAGGGGCGCCACCACGCGGCTCTTCAGCCAGGCAAAGCGCTCCCACTCGCGGCCCTGGACGAGGAAGTACTCCTCCAGCATGGCCAGACTCACCGCCGGCGGGCCGCTGTTGCCATTGGGCCGCAGCGCCAGATCGACGCGGAAGACCTGGCCGTCGTCGGTCACGTCGCCGATCAATGCATAGAGCCGCTTGGCCAGTAGCGCGAAGTATTCGTGGGCGGTGATGGGGCGCGGGCCCTGGGTCTGGCCGTCGTCGTCATAGACGTAGATCAGGTCGATGTCCGACGAGACGTTCAGCTCGCGCGCGCCGAGCTTGCCCATGCCGACCACCCAAAAGGCGATTTCGCGGCCGGCTTCATCCTGCGGGGCGCCGTGGATTTCGTCGAGTTCAGCGCGGGCGGCGGCAAGGGCGCGGTCCAGCGTGATCTCGGCCAGGTGGGTCATGGCGGCCGTCACGTCGGCCATCGGGCAGCGCTGCTCCACGTCCAGCACGGCCAGGCGCTCCAGTACCAGGTGGCGAGCCACGCGCAGGGCAGCGGGCAGCGGCCGGCCGGTGGCCAACAGGGCGTCGATGAGCGCGTCAATCAGTGCCCGGTCAGGCAGGCCGGCCGGCAGCAGCGCCAGCTCGGCGGCGTAACGGCGCCGCACGCGCTGCACAAAACGGCTGTGTTCGGCCAGTGCCACGGGGGGGTGAAGAACGGTGGATTTCACGGCGATGTGCTAGGGTCGCGTCCGCGTATCAGGGCAGCGCCTGGGGCAGCGAGTGTCCCTGTGCGCCACGCTCTTGAGCGCTCGTTCCGGCTTGTCTGCGTGCCCGTTTCGGCCTTTTCCCACTCTTTGATGCGTCGCTGTGGCGCGCCGTTGCGCCTGTGCTGGCGCGGTTTGCGCGCGCTCGTGCTGCTGCTGGCGGGGCTGCTGCTGGTGGCCTGGTTGGTGGTGCACTGGGCGATTCTGCCGCGCGTGGACGGCATGCGTCCGTGGCTGGAGCGAGAGGCCACGAAGGTGCTGGGGGTGCCCTTGCGCATCGGCAGCCTCAAGGCTGAATCCGGCGGCTGGATGCCGGCGCTTGAGCTGCGCGACGTGCAGCTGCTGGACCGCACCGGCCCCGGCGCGCGCGAGGCCCTGCGCCTGCCGCGTGTCTCGGCCGTGCTGTCGGTGCAGTCCCTGCTGGTCTGGGAGCCGCGCTTTGCCCAACTGCTGATCGACGCGCCCGAGGTCGAGATCCGGCGCGACCGCACGGGCCGCATCTTCATCGCCGGGCTGGACGTCGAAGGCGCCGAGAAGGCGGAGGCCAGTGGTGCCGGAGATGCCTGGGAGGATTGGTTCTTCAGCCAGCCCGAGCTGTGGGTGCGCAATGGCCGCCTGCGCTGGCTGGACGAGCGCCGCGCCGCCCAGCATGACAGCCCGCCGGCTGCGCTGGAGCTGGACGGCGTCAACCTGCTGCTGCGCAATGGCCTGCAGCGCCACCAGTTCCGGCTGGACGCCACGCCGCCTGCGGCCTGGGGTGAGCGCTTCAGCCTGCGCGGCCAGTTCCGCCAGCAACTCCTCAAGCGCCCGGGCGACCTCAGCCACTGGCGCGGCGAACTGTTCATGGACCTGCCGCGCACCGACCTGCGCGAGCTGCGCCGCCATGTGGACCTGCCCTTTGACCTGCGCGAGGGCGATGGCGCCGTGCGCGCCTGGGTCGATGTGCAGGCCGGCCAGCCCGCCGCCGCCACGGTGGACCTGGGCCTGCGTGCCGTGCGCCTGCGCCTGCTGGACGGCGCCCCCGAGCTGCAGCTGAACGAGATCGAGGGCCGCGTCGAGCTTTCGCGCGTCAAGGACAAGCTCAGCCTGCAGGCGCGCCGCCTGGGCTTTGTCAGCGGCGACGGCATCGTGTGGCCGCGCTCGGACTGGGGTGTCAGCCTGCAGATGGCGCCGCCCAAGGGCCAGGCCAGCGCCGAGGTGCTGGGCGGCGAGGTCAATGCCCAGCGGCTCGACTTTGCCCTGATGGCCCAGATCGCCCAGCGCCTGCCGCTGGGCGAACGCAGCTACCACCTGCTGGCCAGCTTGCAGCCCGAAGGCGTGCTGACCGAGCTGCACGGCAGTTGGCTGGGCCCGCTGGAGGCGCCGCGACAGTACCGCGTGGCGGCGCACCTGGAGGGCCTGGCGCTCACGGCCGGCACGCCTGCCCGCCCGGGAGCCCTGGGCCGCCCCGGCGTGCGCGGCGCCAGCCTGCAGCTGGAGGCCACCGAGCAAGGCGGCCAGGCGCGGCTGGTCGTGCGGGACGGCCGCGTTGAGCTGCCCGGCCTCTTTGAAGACCCTTTGCTGCCCATCCACGAGCTGCAGACCCGCCTGCACTGGCGCCTGCCCCAGCCGGGCGACAAGCAGGGCGCCTACGAGTTCGCGCTGCAAGACTTGAAGCTCCAGACCCCGGATGCGCGCGGCGAGTTCGAGCTGCGCTGGCACCGCGCACGGGACGCCGCCGGCCCCGGCACCATCGACCTCAGTGGCCAGCTCGACGGCCTGGCCGCCGCGCGCGTGGCGCGCTACATGCCGCTGTCACTGCCGGCGACGCGAAGCTACCTGAGCCGCGCGCTGCTGGCCGGCGAGGCCGAGGGCGTCAGCGTGCGCTTGAAGGGCCCGCTGGCCGAGTTCCCGTACACCGCGCCGGGCAGTGCCGGTGTGTTCCGCGTGGCCACGCAGGCGCGCGGCGTCAGCCTGGCCTATGTGCCGCCCGCGCCCGACGGCACGCCGAGCAACTGGCCACCCTTCGAGCGCATCGACGGCGAGCTCATCTTCGAGCGCGACGGCATGCAGATCCGCAATGCGCGGGCGCGCATGCTCGGCTACGAGGTCTCGGGCGTGAACGGCGGCATCGCCCACTTCGGCGCCAAAGCCCAGCTGCAGCTCGACGGCCAGGGCAAGGGCCAGCTCACGGACCTGCTGCGCTTTGTGCGCGGCTCGCCGCTGGACGGCTGGCTCTCGCACGCGCTCGGGCAGGCCGTGGCCAGCGGGCCCAGCACGCTCAAGCTCGGCGTGCAGATCCCGCTGTGGGAGGGCGCGCCGCCCGGCACCGTCAAGGGCCAGGTGCAACTGGCCGGCGTGGAGCTGCGCCTGCGCCCCGACGTGCCCCACCTCAGCGACGCGCGGGCCCGCATCGACTTTGACGAGCGCAGCGTGCAGCTCAGCGGCGGTGGCGCGCGGCTGCTGGGCGGCGAGGTCAGCATCGACGGTGGCAGCCAGAAGGACGGCAGCCTGCGCTTCGGCATCCAGGGCCAGGCCAGCAGCGAGGCCTTGCGCCAGGCCGCCGAGCTGGGGCCGTTGGCCCAGCTCGCCAGCGCCATGAAGGGCCAGACGGCCTACCGCTTCCAGCTGGCCATGCAGGGCGGGCAGAGCGAGGTCAGT
>CALMQC010000452.1 GCA_937871895.1 uncultured Roseateles sp.
GCGTGCAATGCCGCCCAGGCGGTGAGGCGCTCGCCGCGCAGGGCCTGGATCTTGTAGGCGTCCTGCGCGTTGCGCAGCAGGTTGAGGCTGGTGCCGCCGCCGACGTCGCTGGCCAGGCTGACGTTGAAGGGCGCGCCACGCCAATCGAAGAGGCCGCTGCCGAGGAAGAGGTTGCTGGACGGCGAGTGGGCGATCTGCGCGCCGCGCTCTTGCAGCAAGCGCTTGTCGGCGTCATCGAGCCAGATGCCATGAGCCAGCACGGCGCGCTCGTGCAGCAGGCCGGCGCGCTCGTAGACGTCGAGGTAACTGCGCGCCTCGGGGAAGAGGCTGGCGACCCACTCGACCTCGGCGCGGTTCTCGGCCACGTGGGTCTGCATGTAGAGGCTGGCGTCGTCGCGGCAGAGCTGGCCGGCCATGGCGAGCTGCTCGGGCGTGCTGGTGGGCGCGAAGCGGACGGTGACGGCGTAGGCCAGGCGGTCCCGGCCGTGGAAGCGGGCAATGAGGTCGCGGCAATCCAGCTCCGCCTGCACCACGTCATCCCGCAGGCCATCGGGCGCATGGCGGTCCATCAGCACCTTGCCGGTGATGAGGCGCATGCCGCGCGCCTGCGCGCCCTCAAACAGCGCCTCGGCCGAGACCTTGTGGACGGTGGGGAAGACCACCGCCGAGGTCGTGCCATGGGCCAGCAAGGCATCCAGGAAGAGCTCGGCCCCCGCGCGGCTGCGGGCCGGGTCGGCAAAGGCGCGCTCGGCCGGGAAGGTGTAGCGCGCCAGCCAGTCGAGCAGCTCGGTGCCATAGGAGCCCAGCACCTCGATCTGCGGGCAGTGGACGTGGGTGTCGATGAAGCCAGGCAGGATCAGGCGGCCGGCGTGGTCTTCCCGCACCCACGACGCATCGGGCTCGCTGGACTGGCGCCCCACGATGCGGCCATGCTCGATCAGCAGCCAGTGGTCGCGGTCAAACCGCACCGCCGGGGTGTCGGTGGCGCCCCAGGCTGGGGCGGCGACGAAGTCCAGCAGGTCGCCGCGCACGGCCAGACGGTGTGCGGCAGGGCCCGGCTTTTGCTTTTCCAAACTCATTCGCGGATTCTCCTGCGGGGTTCAGAATCAAGACCACCCATGACGCCACGCCCCCTTCGCTTCTTCCATCGCGGCCAGATCACCGAGGTGAACGGCCTGCCCACCACCACCACCGTGCTGCAGTACCTGCGCGAGCACGCAGGCTGCACCGGCACCAAGGAAGGCTGCGCCGAGGGTGACTGCGGTGCCTGCACGGTGCTGCAGGCCGAGCTGGACGTGGATGGGCAATTGAGACTTAGCAACGTCAATGCCTGCACCCAGTTCCTGCCCACGCTGGACGGCCGTGCGCTGCTGACCGTGGAGGACCTGGGCACGCCCGAGCAGCTGCACCCCGTGCAGCAGGCGATGGTGAGCTGCCATGGCTCGCAATGCGGCTTCTGCACCCCGGGCTTTGTGATGAGCCTGGTGGCTTGCTACGAAAGCCATCAGGCCACTGGCAGCGTGCCCACCCGACAGCAACTGGCTGACGCACTGGCCGGCAACCTGTGCCGCTGCACGGGCTACCGCCCCATCCTCGATGCGGGGCTCAAGGCCTTTGAGGCGCCGCCACAGCGGCTCCATCTGGCGCCCGTGGAGGCGGCCTTGCGCCAGCTGGCGGCTGATACGCCGCTGGACCTGCCCGGCTTCCAGGCCCCGCAGACCTTGGCCGCACTGGCGGCTGCCTGCGCAGCGACGCCGGGCGCGCGCCTGCTGGCCGGCTCGACCGACGTCGGCCTTTGGGTGAACAAGCAGTTCCGCGAGCTGGGCCCGTTGATCTACACCGGCCGCGTGGCGGAGCTGCGTGCGCTCAAGCGCAGCAAGGGCCGGCTCTGGATCGGCGCCGCCGTCACGCTGGAAGACGCCTGGGCCGCCCTGGTGGCCGAGGTGCCCGCCCTGCGCGAGCTGTGGCTGCGCTTTGCCAGCCCGCCGGTGCGCCACGCCGGCACCTTGGGCGGCAACATCGCCAACGGCTCGCCCATCGGCGACGGCGCGCCGGCCCTGATGGCGCTGGGTGCCGACATCGTGCTACGCAGCAGCGCCGGCCAGCGCCGGCTGCCGCTGGAGCAGTTCTACCTGGGCTATATGAAGAACGCACTGCAAGCCGGCGAGTTCGTCGAGGCACTCGATGTGCCCTTGCCCGGCCCCGACTGGCGCATCAGCGCCTACAAGATCGCCAAGCGCTACGACAGCGACATCTCGGCCGTCTGCGCGGTGCTGGCCTTGCAGATGAAGGGGGAGGTGGTGCGGCAGGCGCGCTTTGCCTTTGGCGGCATGGCCGCGACGGTGAAACGTGCCGCCGCTGCCGAGGCCGCCGTGCAAGGCCAAGCCTGGAGCAAGGCCACGGCCCAGGCGGCCGCAGCAGCGCTGGCGCAAGACTTCAAGCCCCTGTCCGACCTGCGCGCCAGCGAGTACTACCGGCTGCGCGTGGCGCAAAACCTGTTCACCAAGTGCTGGCTGGAGAGCGACGCTGGCCAGCCGCTCAGCGTCTGGAGGCTGCCCACATGATGATGGTCTGCACCAGCGTGCCGCACGAGTCGGCGCCCCTGCACGTCACCGGCCGCGCGCCCTACACCGACGACATCCCCGAGCCCGCTGGCACGCTGCATGCCGCGCTGGGCCTCTCGCCGCTGGCGCACGGGCGGCTGATCAGCATCGACCTTGAGCGCCTGCGTGCCCAGCCCGGCGTGGTGGCCGTGCTGACCGCCGACGACGTGCCGGCGGAGAACAACATTGGCCCCCTGGCGCACGACGACCCCATCCTGGCGCATGGCGAATTGCGCTACCTGGGCCAGCCCGTGTTTGCGGTGATTGCCACCACGCGCGACGCAGCCCGGCGCGCCGCCGCGCTGGCGCCGCAGGTGATCCAGGCCGAGGCCCTGCCGGCGCGCTTGAACGCGCTGGAGGCGCACGCAGCGGGCGAGTACGTGGTGCCGCCCATGCACCTGGCGCGCGGTGACGCCGCCGGCGCCCTGGCGCGCGCCCCCCTGCGCCTGCAGGGCGAATGGCAACTCGGCGGGCAGGAGCAGTTCTACCTGGAAGGCCAGATCAGCTTTGCCATGCCGCAGGAGGGCGGCACCGCGCTGCTGCTGCATTGCTCCACCCAACACCCCAGCGAGATGCAACAGCTGGTGGCCCATGCGCTGGGCTGGGGCAGCCACCGCATCAGCGTGCAGTGCCGGCGCATGGGCGGCGGCTTTGGCGGCAAGGAGTCGCAGTCGGCCGCGTTTGCCTGCGTGGCCAGCATCGCGGCGCTGCGGCTGGGGCACCCGGTCAAGCTGCGGGTGGACCGGGACGACGACTTCCTCATCACCGGCCGCCGCCACCCTTTCCACTACCGCTGGGACGTGGGCTTTGACGCCGACGGCCGCATCCTGGCTGCCGAGGTTGACCTGATCTCCAACGCCGGGCACAGCGCCGACCTCTCGGCCCCGGTGATGGCCCGCGCGCTCTGTCACTTCGACAACGCCTACTGGCTGCCCAACTTGAGCCTGCACGGCTACAGCGCCCGCACCCACACGCAGAGCAACACCGCCTTCCGCGGCTTTGGCGGGCCGCAAGGGGCGCTGGCCATCGAGATGATCCTGGACAGCGTGGCGCGCCGCCTGCGGCTGGACCCGCTGCTGGTGCGCGAGCGGAACTTCTACGCGCAGGGCCAGGACATCACGCCCTACGGCCAGCGCGTGCAGGAGCTGCACGCGCAGTCCCTCGCCAAGCGCCTCAGCTACAGCAGCCACTACGCCGAGCGGCGCGCCGAGATCGCGGCCTTCAATGCCAGGAGCCCGGTGCTCAAGCGCGGCATTGCCTTCACGCCGGTCAAGTTCGGCATCAGCTTCAACGTGGCCTTCCTCAACCAGGCGGGCGCCTTGGTGCATGTGTATGCCGACGGCAGCGTGCTCGTGAACCACGGCGGCACCGAGATGGGCCAGGGCATCAACACCAAGGTGGCCCAGGTGGTGGCGCACGAGCTGGGCGTGCCGCTGTCCAGCGTGCGCTGCTCGGCCACCGACACGGCCAAAGTGGCCAACACCTCGGCCACGGCAGCGTCCACCGGGGCCGACCTCAACGGCAAGGCCGCGCAGGCAGCCGCCCAGGTCATCAAGGCGCGGCTCACCAGCCTCGCGTCCGAGAAGCTTGGCAGCGCGCGCGTCAGCTTCGTGAACGGCGTGGTGCATGGCAATGGCCGCAACATGCCCTTCAGCGAACTCGTGCGCCTTGCCTATCTGCGCCGCATCCAGCTCTGGAGCGACGGCTTCTACACAACGCCGGGCCTCAGCTGGGACAAGGACAAGCTGCAGGGCCACCCCTTCTACTACTACGCCTGGGGCGGCGCCGTGGTGGAGGCGGTCGTGGACACCCTGACCGGCGAGACCCGCATCCTGCAGGCCGACCTGCTGCACGACGTGGGCGCCAGTCTGAATCCGGCCATCGACATCGGGCAGATCGAGGGCGGCTTCGTCCAGGGCCTGGGGTGGCTGACGAGCGAAGAGCTGGTCTGGGACACGCAAGGCCGGCTGCGCACCCACGCGCCCAGCACCTACAAGATCCCCACCGCCAATGACTGCCCGCCGGTCCTCAAGGTCGAGCTCTTCGGCGCGGCCAACAGCGCCGACACCATCCACCGCAGCAAGGCGGTGGGCGAACCGCCGCTGCTGCTGGCCTTTGCCGGCCTGCTCGCCATCAAGGACGCCTGTGCGGCGTGCGGCCCCATCGGCTGCGACCCGCCGCTGACCGCACCAGCCACGCCGGAGGCGGTGCTGCGGGCGATCGACTCAGTGGCCGTCTGACTTCTGCAGCATCGCCACCGCCTGCACGCGCGAGGTGGCACCCAAGGCGCGCAGGATGGCGGCCACGTGGTCCTTGACGGTGTCCACGCTCAGGTGCAGTTCGCGCGCGATCTCCTTGTTCTGCTGGCCGGCGGCCAGCAGCGGCAGCACCTGACGCTGGCGCGGCGTGAGCGCGAGCCCTGGCATCAGCACCTCGGGCTTGCGAGGCGCAGTGGCCACGACCGGACTGGCCTTGCCGTCGTCCTTGAGCGGCGGCACGAAGATGCCACCCGCCATCACCAGATGGAGGGCTGAGACCAGGGTCTCCAGGTCGCTGCGCTCGGGCACATAGCCCACCGCCCCGGCGGCCAGCGCAGCACGGGCGGCAGCGGCGTCGTCGCTGCCCGAGATCACCACCACCTTGAGCAGCAAATGCTCGCGGTGCAGGTCACGCAGGAAGGCGGGCCCGCCGTCGATGTGCAGGTCCAGCAGCACCAATTCGGGCAGGCTGGCCGCCAGCGCCGTGCGGGCATCGGCCACCGAGCCCACGCCCGTGACCTGTGCCCCGCCAAAACGCGACTCGACCAGAGAGGTCAATGCCGCCCGCACCATCGGGAATGCATCGACCAGCAAGACCTTCATGATTGCCCTCTTCCGTCCGGCAGCCTTTCAGCCGCTCCTCGTGGAGCCGGATGATAGGAGAGTGGGGCCTTGCCGCTACCGCCGGGCAGGCGCGGAGACAATAGCGGTCTTTGCCGAACTCGCTCTCGACACGTCGCCATGCCCACCTACCGTTCCAAAACCTCCACCGCCGGCCGCAACATGGCGGGTGCCCGTTCGCTCTGGCGCGCCACGGGCATGAAGGACGATGACTTCAGCAAGCCCATCATCGCCATCGCCAACAGCTTCACCCAGTTCGTGCCCGGCCACGTGCACCTGAAGGACCTGGGCCAGCTGGTGGCCCGTGAAATCGAGGCCGTGGGCGGCGTCGCCAAGGAGTTCAACACCATCGCGGTGGACGACGGCATCGCCATGGGCCACGACGGCATGCTGTACTCGCTGCCCAGCCGCGACATCATTGCCGACAGCGTCGAGTACATGGTCAACGCCCACTGCGCCGACGCGCTGGTGTGCATCTCCAACTGCGACAAGATCACCCCCGGGATGCTGATGGCCGCGATGCGGCTCAACATCCCCGTGGTCTTTGTCTCCGGCGGCCCGATGGAGGCCGGCAAGGTGCGCCTCGCCGTGCCCGGCACCGCCACCGTGCAGATCAAGAAGCTGGACCTGATCGACGCCATGGTCATGGCCGCCGACAGCAAGGTCAGCGACGCCGACGTGGCCGAAGTCGAGCGCAGCGCCTGCCCCACCTGCGGCAGCTGCTCGGGCATGTTCACTGCCAACTCGATGAACTGCCTGACCGAGGCGCTGGGCCTGTCCCTGCCCGGTAACGGCACCGTGGTGGCCACGCATGCCGACCGCGAGCAGCTCTTCAAGCAAGCTGGCCGCACCGTCGTCGAGCTGTGCAAGCGCTACTACGAGGGCAATGACGAGAGCGTGCTGCCGCGCGCCATCGGCAAGAAGGCCTTCGAGAACGCGATGACGCTGGACATCGCCATGGGTGGCTCCACCAACACCATCCTGCACATCCTGGCCGCCGCTCAGGAAGCCGGCATCGATTTCGACATGACCGACATCGACCGCCTCTCGCGCGCGGTGCCGCAGCTCTGCAAGGTCGCGCCCAACACCAACAAGTACCACATCGAGGACGTGCACCGCGCCGGCGGCATCATGGCCATCCTGGGTGAGCTGGCCCGTGGCGGCAAGCTGCACCTGGACGCCCCCACCGTGCACAGCAAGACCCTCGGCGACGCGCTCGCCAAGTGGGACATTGCCGTCAGCGACGACGAAGCCGTCAAGCACTTCTACCTGGCCGGCCCGGCCGGCATCCCCACGCAGGTGGCCTTCAGCCAAAACACCCGCTGGCCCAGCCTCGACCTCGACCGCGCCGAGGGCTGCATCCGCTCGGTGGATCACGCCTTCAGCCAGGAAGGCGGCCTCGCGGTGCTGCGCGGCAACATCGCGCTCGACGGCTGCGTGGTCAAGACCGCCGGGGTGGACGACAGCCTGCTCGTCTTCGAAGGCCCGGCCCACGTGGTCGAAAGCCAGGACGAAGCCGTCGCCAACATCCTGGCCGACAAGGTCGTGGCCGGTGACGTGGTCGTCGTCCGCTACGAAGGCCCCAAGGGCGGCCCCGGCATGCAGGAGATGCTCTACCCCACGAGCTACATCAAGTCCAAGGGCCTGGGCAAAGCCTGCGCCCTGCTGACCGACGGCCGCTTCTCGGGCGGCACCTCGGGCCTGTCCATCGGCCACTGCTCGCCCGAGGCGGCGGCTGGCGGCGCGATTGGCTTGGTGCGCAACGGCGACCGTATCCGCATCGACATCCCCAACCGCACGATCAACGTGCTGTTGAGCGATGAAGAGCTGGCCCGCCGCCGCGCTGAGCAAGATGCCAAGGGCTGGAAGCCCGCCGCAGCCCGGCCGCGCAAGGTGTCCGCCGCTTTGAAGGCCTATGCCCTGCTGGCCACTTCGGCCGACAAGGGGGCGGTGCGGGACCTGGGGCAGCTCGAAGGCTGAGGATGCACCCAGCGGCGCGACAACTTGTGACACCTTGGCGGGCCGCCACGTCGGCCCAGCCGTTGGGGCGGGCGTTCAATCAGGCACAGGGCCCTGGCGGCCCGGCCTTTCGACTTCAGGAGCCACGCATGAAAGCCATGACTCGCATCGCCACCCTCGCCGCCCTCGCGGCTCTCTCTTTGGGGGCCCTGTCGGCCCAGGCGGCCGACGTTGACGTCGGCGTCTCCATCCGCGTCGGCCAGCCCGGCTTCTACGGCCAGATCGACATCGGCAACATGCGCCCGCCCGTCGTGTACGCCCAGCCAATGATCATCGAACGCACGACTGTGCGCATGGCCCCCATCTACCTGCGTGTGCCGCCTGGCCACCAGAAGGAATGGAAGAAGCACTGCCACGCCTACAACGCCTGTGGTCGCCCGGTCTATTTCGTCCGCGACGACTGGTACGAGCGCGAGTACGTGCCCGTCTACCGAGACCGTTACGACAGCGACCGTGGCCGCTGGCGTGATGACGACGATGACCGGGGAAACGGCAAGGGCAACGGCAAAGGCCACGGCAATGGCAAGGGGCATGGCCACGGCAAGGGCCGCGACTGAGGCATTAGGCCTCAGGCGAAGGGCCTGAAGCTGCGGCCGTACAGGCTGCGCCGCATCCAGCAGCGCGCGCTGCGCAACCTGAAGCCGTTGGAAGGCTGAGGTCTGAGGGCCGAGTCGCCCTAGACCAAGATGACCGTGTCGCTGTAGGGCGCCAACTTGGCGTCATGCGTCAGCAGGCGCAGCGGCTCGGTCAAGGCCTGCGCCACGATCAGGCGGTCAAACGGGTCGGCATGGTGCGGCGGCAAGGTCTCCACCGCCACGGCATGCGCGGCCTCGATGGCCAGCAGCCGATAGCCAGAGGCCAGAAAGTAGCTCTGCGCGTCGCTGCCGGATACCGGCATGTCACCCTTCGCCAGCGCGTGCTTGATGGCGATTTCCCAGACCGAGGCGACGCTGACCCAAACCGGGTTGCCAGGTGCCTCAATCAGCTCGCGCGCACGCTTGGGCAGACGCGGGCTGTCGGCAATCGCCCAGAGGGCGATGTGCGTGTCGAGCAGCAGGTTCATTTCGAACCGACGCCAAAGAGTTGCGCCACCGCCTCGTTGCTGCCGTCGATGTCGTCCGGCACGGCAATGCGCCCCTTGGCGACGCCGATGCGCGGCCCCGCAGGCGCCGCATCCACAGGCACGAGCTTGGCCGCCGGACGCCCGTTGCGCGCGATCACGATCTCACGCTCCACCCCGCCCTCGATCGACGCGACGAGTTGGGACAAGGTGGACTTGGCTTCGAGCATGTTGACGCTGGTCATGACGGCCCCAAAAAGCGATTAGCTAGTTCTGGCTAAGTTTCGCACTCCATCGATGGCCGGGCAAGCCGGCATGGCCAGCCATCAGGCAAACGGCCTGAAGCTGCGGCCATACAGGCTGCGCTGCATCCAGCGGCGACGCGCAGCCGCGAAGACTAGGAGCGCCAGCGCCGTTTGCCACACCGCGAGCGTGGGCCCACGCTCCAGCGGTTGCCCCAGCGCCGCCCAGGCCCCGGCGAAGGCCACATGCGCCAGGGCATACCCAAGTGCACCCCCTGCCACGGCAGAACTGCGGTTGACGATGCTGCGCAGCCACGCGGCGCACGCCACCGCGAGGAGCACGTCGGTGGCGAGCGGCACCAGCAGTTCCAGGCGATCCCAGACGTTCAGCATCATCGCCGTCATCAGCGTCAAGACACCAGCATTCAGCAGCCAGAGGTACGCCGAACCCACCAGCAGTACCGCGACGCGCGACGACTGCGTGAGCCCTTGCGGCGCCAGGCGCAGGCGCCGGTGTTCATCGACCGCCACCAGGCCAAAGCCGCAGAAGGCGAACAAAAGCAACTGCCAAACGAACAGGCCCAGCAGCCACCACCCGTTCAGCTCCGGCTCGCTGAAGAAGAGCATGCCCGGCATCACGAGCGCGAACGTCAAGCCTCGGTTAACAGTTCCTTGCAACCCGCTTCGCTCGTGGCCTTCAGGCCCTGAGTCAAAGGCCAGCGCATCCAAGCGTCTCTTGGGCGTGGTGCGCACCGCAGGGTCGGGCAGCACGCCGGGCTTCTGGCGCATGCCCGCCCACAGCGGCACCGTCTGCTGTGCCGCCCGCAGGGCCATTCGGCCGGCCCCAACCGAAGCACACAGAACGAGCGCCGCCAACAGACCCGAAAGCCACGACGCCTCCAGCAGCCGGGGCCAGACCATCGGGAGTAGCAATCCGCTCACCAGCAGCGCTGGCCAGGCCCACAGGGCGCGGCGGGCCGCCATGCCAAACCAGGCGAAGCCCGCCAAGGCCCCGAGCGCGCCGCCGAGCAAGGTGACTGACGCCACCCATAGCGCGGGCGACCACTGCTGTGCGCTCCCCAGGCGTGCGGCCAGCACGACCGGCCCGAGCAGGCCACAGCCCACGGCCCACAGCAGCATGTGCCACCACTGCCGGCGCTCGCGCACAAGCGCCGCCAACGGCGCCTGCCGCTGCACCCAAAATCCCACCCGGCTGGCAGCCCGCCCGGAAGCGGTCGCCGCCGCCCAGGCCATGCAGACGGCATGGATGCCAAGCAGCACCGGCAGCACCCGCTGACTCGGCTGACTCATCACGCCATAGACCGCCATGAACAGGGACGGAAGCAAGGGCGCCGCGAGGCTGAGGTCGGCGAGGCGGAAGGGCTGGCGGTCGTCTCTCATCGCGCAGGCTCTCCGGCCAATCGGGCATCGCGCCGCGCAGGCGTTTCCAGCGCGTGCATGGGTTTGCCCTGCCAGCGCCGCAGCCCGCTATGCAGCATCAGTACGAGCAAGAGCAACTCAAGACATATCCATAGCGGCCCTCGGACCCAGGGTTTGCCCAAAACACTGCAAAGCGTGCCGCCCACGCCCACAAAGAAAGACAGCGTCAAGACGGGCAGCACCACCCGCAGGCCGCGATTGCACCCGCCGCGAGCCCAAATCACCAGTGTTAGGACCAGCAGGAGGTCGAGCATCAGGGGTCCGGCAGCCGCACGCATGGCCCAGCGTTGTGACTCGTCTCCTGCCACCCAGAGCCCAGCCCAAGCTGCGCCAACGAGCCCCAGCCAGAGGCTGGCTGAGCCGCCGAGCAAAATCAGGACTCTCCGGGCCGGGCTGGATGTGCCTGGCGCCAGCCGCAACCGCCAATGCAGGGCGCGGAACACCAGGTGATTGCCTAGGACGATGCCTGTCCAGGCCACGAAGGCGGCGAGCCCCCAGGCCTGGGCTATGTCCAGGGTGGCGCCGGGTTGGAAGAGTGGCGCACCCATTCGTCCGAAGAGCAGCGTCAGGATCAAAACGTTGGCGATGGTCGAGTAAAGGCTCGCATGGCTTTGCGCCTTCACCTGCTCGTGCCCGTCGAACGCCAGGACGGCCCAGCGCCGCGCCGGAAGTTTGATGGTTCGGCGCATCTGACGGGCCTGAGCATCGGAGCTCGACCGCTGCCAGGTCTGTCGTAACGCACCAGCCTGCCGCCAGGTGGTGAGGCTTGCACCAGCCGCGAAGCCAGCGCAGACAAAGGCCAGCATCACTTGCTGCGCCAACCACGGCCACGCCACGTAGACCGCGACGACAGTCACTGGAACGCACGGCCAAACCGCGAGCCAGCGTTTTGGAGCGAAGCCATGCCATGCCCAGCCGCCAAAGCTTCCCAGCGCGACGCCAATCACCGGCAGACTCACGGACCACAGCGCGGCTGCGACTTGACGCTCGGCCATCAAACGAATCGCCAACGCGACCGACCCGAACAGACCCAACGCGTGCATCCAAACTGCCGCGCGCCGCCAACGGGCAAACACTTGGCGCTGCGACGTGGATGGCGTTTGCCGGGCCTGCCAGACTTGCGCCTGCCTCGCGGCCGAGGCAGCCACCATCGCCGCTGCGGTGGCTAGCAACACGCTCTGTATCGAAATCAGGACGGCGAGCGCCTGGCCACTCATGGGCCCGACCAGCGCCCAAACAGCCAAGTACAAGGAAATAAGTGCGGGTCCAACGAGACCGATGTCGGCCCAGCGAACAGGTTGGATGGCGTCTCTCATGTGTTGAGCACTTCCATCAAGTCCTCCATCCCCAGCGCCTGTGCCCCGGCTGCAGCCTCACAGCGGCGCGTGTCCACCAGCAGTCGTCCACCGCCACTGGCGGACCAATGCAGCGCACCCGAAGGAAGCGACACCGGCCGCTCGGGCCAGGCCTGGACGCGCAGATGCTCGGCGCAGTCATCCCAGGCCTCGAAGAGCTGCACGCGGCCCTCGCGAAGAAAGAGCACGTGGCTGACGACGCGTTCCAAGTCAGAGAGCAGGTGCGAGGAGATGAGCACGGTGCGCGGCGTCTCGCGCTTGCGCATGGAGAACAGCACGCGCATGAAATCGCGGCGGCTGATGGGGTCGAGGCTGGCGACGGGCTCATCGAGGATGACGAGGTCGGGGTCGTGTGCGAGGGCGAGCACGACGGCGAGCTTTTGCTGGTCGCCGAGCGAGAGCTGGTCGGCGTTGCGGCCGAGGGGCACGTCGAGGCGCATGGCAAGCAGCGTGGCGAGCTGGCGGTCGAAGCCCTGGTAGACCGCAGCCATTTCGTCGAAGTGCTCGTCGCCACAGAGCCCGGCAAAGAGGTCGGGCGTTTGCGCGGCGTAGCCGAGGCGCTCCTTGACGGCATCGGGCAGGTGCAGGCTGGGGCTGCCGAGCAGACGGCTCTGGCCTTCGTCCACGGTCTGCAGGCCGAGCAGCGCGCGGATGAGCGTGCTCTTGCCCGCGCCATTGCGGCCGACGAGGCCGACCACGGCGCCTTCGGGGATGGCGAGGTCAATGCCCTGCAGCACATGCCCCTTGGCCAGGGTCCACTTGTCGTAGCGGAACACGCCGAGGCCTTGGGCCCAGATGGCGGGGTGGGTCACTGCTGCGTCCGTCATTGCGGATCCTCCTGATCGAGTTGTTGTTCAAGTGCGGCCAGCACGGCGGCGGCTGGGATGCCGAGTTGGCGGGCCTGCTGGGCCAGGCTCTCCAGGGCCGGCGCCAACAAGGCAAGGCGGTCGTTGCTCTCGGCACTCAGGCCCTGGCCAGCCGCCACCACCATGCCCAGGCCCCGGCGGCGCTCCAGCACGCCTTCGGTTTCGAGCTGGCTGTAGGCCTTGCTGACCGTCATCGGGTTGATGGCATGCCGCTCGGCCACGGCGCGCACGCTGGGCAGCTCGGCCCCCGGTGCCAGCACACCACCCGCCACCAAGCGCTGCACCTGCTCCACGATCTGGCGGTAGAGCGGCGTGGCGGCCTGGGGGTTGAGCTCGAAGGGGTCGAGGCTGTTGGGGTTGCTGGGCGGCATGTGTATTACTGTATTACATACACAATACACGTCAAGCGCTTTTTGCCCGCCCAGTTGCGGGTGTGCCGCCCGGGGCGGCGGGTGCAGCCGCTCGTCGCCGCCCCCGGCTTGCGGGCTCAAGCTCGGCAGCCGCTGGCCGAAGTAAAGCGGCAAGAACCCGGCTTTTCCCCCCGTTATCGAATTCCAGCCCCGGAAGAATCGGCCGAGTGAAAAACCGTCTCGTCACCTTCCTGGCCCTGCTCCTGCTGCTTGGCACTTCAGCAGGCCCGGCCTTGGCCGCGCGCATCAAAGAGGTCGCCGCCGTGGCGGGCGTGCGCTCCAACCCGTTGACGGGCTATGGCCTCGTGGTGGGGCTCGACGGCACGGGCGACCAGACGACGCAAGCGCCCTTCACCGGCCAGAGCCTGCAAGCCATGCTGCAGCAGTTTGGCGTGATCCTGCCGCCGGGCGTGACCATGCAGCCGCGCAATATCGCGGCGGTGATGGTGACGGCGCAGCTGCCTGCCTTTGCCCAGCCGGGCCAGCAGCTGGACGTGAACGTCTCGTCCATCGGCAACTCCAAGAGCCTGCGCGGCGGCACCTTGATTGCGACCCCGCTGCGCGGTGCGGATGGCCAGGTCTACGCCATCGCCCAGGGCAACTTGATCGTCGGCGGCGCGGGCGCCTCGGCCGGGGGCTCCAAGGTGCAGATCAACCACCTGAGCGCGGGCCGTGTGCCGGCGGGCGCGCTGGTCGAGCGCTCGGTGCCCACGCCGCTGGCGCAGGGCGACTTCATCCAGTTCGACCTCAGCAGCAACGACTTCGCCACCGCGCGCGCCGTGGCGCAGGCGATCAACAAGGCCAAGGGCAATGGCATCGCACAGGCACTGGACGGCCGAGTCGTGCGCGTGAAGGCGCCGCAGGATGCCAACGACCGGGTGTCCTTCCTGGCCGACCTGGAGAACCTGCCCATCGACACCGCGCCTGCAGCGGCACGGGTGGTCGTCAACGCGCGCACGGGGTCTGTGGTGATGAACCAGTCCGTCACGCTGGCGCCTTGCGCGGTGGCGCACGGCTCGCTGTCGGTGACCATCAGCTCCACGCCCATCATCAGCCAGCCGGGCCCGCTCTCCAGCGGGCAGACGACGGTGGCTGAGAAGACCGACATCAGCATCCGGCAAGAACCCGGCTCGTTGATTCAGATGCCGGCCGGCACGCGCCTGGCGGATGTCGTCAAGGCCCTGAACAGCCTCGGCGCCACGCCCCAGGACTTGTTGGCCATCCTGCAGGCCCTGAAGAGCGCCGGTGCCCTCAACGCAGAGTTGGAAGTGATCTGATGGCCAACGTTCAATCCCTCTCCGGCGGCAACCTCTCCATCGAGCAGCTGCGCGCCGCCGCCTCGCGCGACCCCAAGGGCAGCATCAAGGAGGCGTCCAAGCAGTTCGAGTCCCTCTTCATGCAGGAGGTGATGAAGAGCATGCGCGCCGCCACGCTGAGTTCCGGCATGCTGGAGAACTCCGGCACCCAGCTCGGCACCGAGATGCTGGACACCCAGTTCGCCAGCAAGATGGCCGGCCTGCCGGGCGGGCTCTCCAGCAGCATCGAGAAGCAGCTCGCGCGCCAGCTCGGCATCAAGGACCTGACGCCCGAACGCATTGCCGAGGCCAGCAAGACCACGCTCGCCCAGGCGCTGCCGCATCTGGCCAACAAGGGCATCCCGCAGCACGTGCAGGGCTTCATCCAGCAGCACGACGCTGCCGCCAAAGCCGCCAGCAAGGCCACGGGCATCCCGGCCAGCTTCATGGTGGCGCAGGCTGCGCATGAATCCGGCTGGGGCAAGCGCGAAATCACCGCCGCCGACGGCACCAAGAGCCACAACCTCTTCGGCATCAAGGCCACCCCCGCCTGGAAGGGCAAGACCGTCGAGGTGCAGACCACCGAGGTCATCGACGGCCGCGCCCAGCGCGTGACCGCCAAGTTCCGCGCCTACGGCAGCTACGACGAAGCCTTCCAGGACTACGCGCGCCTCGTCAGCAGCAACGACCGCTACGCGCAGGTGGTGGCCCAGGCCCGCACCGGCAACGCCACCGGCTTTGCTCGCGGCTTGCAGGACGCCGGCTACGCCACCGACCCGGCCTATGCCGACAAGATCGCCCGCGCGATCTCAACCACCCAGCGCGTGCAACGCACATTCACATGACCCCCCCGAAGCGCTTCGCGCCTCCCCCCAGGGGGCACCACGAGTGGCCCGGCAAAGCCGGTTCCACCGTGGTCGCTGAAGGATGCGCCCCGCAGGCGGGCGCAACCAACCCGACAACGCTCGAACTCCTCCGGAGGGTCTAGATATGGCCGGCCTACTCTCCATCGGCGCCCGCGCCATGCTCGCCAACACGGCGGCACTGCAGACCATTTCGCAGAACATCGCCAACGCCAACACGCCGGGCTACTCGCGCCAGTCGGCCGTGTTGACGACCTCGCCTGGCCAATTCACGGGGGCCGGCTTCTTCGGGCGCGGCGTGGACGTGACCACCGTCGTTCGTGCGCACAACGACTTCCTCACCAACGAGGCTGCCAACACCGCCGCCATTGCCTCGCAGGACTCCACGCGCATGGAGCAGCTGCAGCGGCTGGAAAAGGTCTTCCGCCCAGGCACCGATGGCATCGGCTACTCGGCCAGCCAGTTCCTCAACTCCATGGTCGACGTGACCAGCCGACCCAACGACCCCTCAGCCCGCCAGGTGGCCCTGGGCCGTGCGGCCGAGCTGTCGGCACGCTTCACCAGCGCCGGTGCGCAACTGGACCAGATGCAGGCCGGCGTGGTGGGCGACCTCAAAGCCCGCGTCGTGGTCATCAACCAACTGGCTGACCAGATCGCTCAAATCAACGGCCTGATCGCCAAGACCAAGGGCACGGGCCACGAGCCCAATGACCTGCTCGACCAGCGCGAGCGATTGATCTCCGACCTCAGCTCCCACATCGCCGTCACCACGCTGCCGGCGGACGACGGCACCGTGGGCGTCTTCATCGGCGGTGGCCAGCGCCTGGTGCTGGGCAATGCCGCGCAGCAGCTGGAAGTCGGCGCCGACGCCTACGACCCCGCCAAGGCCACGCTCAATCTGCGCGAAGGCGCCAAGCTGCGCAACCTCGACGCCAGCGTGCTGACCGGCGGTGCCGTCACCGCCCTGCTCGCCTTCCAGAACGAGGACCTGACCGACGCCCGCAACATGCTGGGCCAGCTGGCGGCCTCGTTCGGCACACGCATCAACACCCAGAACGGCCTGGGGCTGGACCTGTCCAACCCACCCGGCAAGGGCGCCGCGATCTTCAACGTGGCAAGCCCACGCGTGATGCCGGCCGACACCAACCAGCGCGACCCCAGCGGCAGTTTTGTCAGCGGCATCAGCGCCAGCATCGTCGATGCCTCGCTGCTGCAAGCCAGTAGCTACAAGCTCACGGCCGACAGCTCCGGCACCTACACGCTCACCCGCCAGTCCGACGGCTACGCGCGCACGGTGGTGGACGGCGACAGCATCGACGGCTTCAAGCTCAGCTTCACGCCGGCCGCCCCGCTGCCGGGCGAGAGCTTCGTGATCGAACCGGTGGGCGCTGCGGCAGCCAACTTCCGCCGCGTGCTGGACCTCCCCAGCGGCATCGCCGCCGCCTCGCCGCTGACGGGTTCGAGCTCGGTCAACAACACCGGCACGCTCAGCGTGGACCGCCTCTACGCCGTCAACGACAAGCTCGACCTCACCCAGTCGCCCATCCAGCTCGACTTTGGCGACCCCGACCCGGCCGACGCCACCAAGGTGCAGTACACGTTGACCCTGGCCGACGGCACGGTGCTGAACGGCACCTGGTCGGCCGGCCAGCCCATTGGCAACGAGCCGGCGCTGGGTATCGACCTCGGCTTCGAGCTGCGCACCAACGGCGTGCCGCGCAAGAACGACCGCATCACGCTCGAACCCACCATCTACACCGGCACCAACAACGGCAATGCCAAGGCCTTCCTGGACATCCAGTCCGAAACCTTCGTGGGCCGGCGCGTCAAGCCCGACGGCAGCATCGCCGTGGGCTCCACCATCACCGACGCCTATGCCAGCTCCATGAGCGAGATCGGCGCCCGCGTGCAGGGTGCCACCTACCTGTCCAGCGTTTCCACCACCACGGCAAACGACGCGCGCACCGCCGCCGAGGCGCTCTCGGGCGTCAACCTCGACGAAGAGGCCGCCCGCCTTATCCAGTACCAGCAGGCCTACCAGGCCGCCGCCAAGGTCATGCAAACCGCACAGACCATCTTTGACGAGCTGATGCGCGTGGCCGCGCGCTGAGCCCCTGGACCAAGAGCTTGAGAGGCCGCCATGAGAGTCACCACCGCCAACCTCTTTGACCGCAGCGTTGCCACCTTGCAAGGCCGCCAGCAGCGCATGCAGCAGCAGCAGCAACAGCTGGCCTCGGGCAAGCGCATCGAGCTGGCCAGCGACGACCCCACCGGCGCCGCGCGCTCCGAGCGGGCGCTGGCCGCCATCGGGCGCATCGAGGCCAACCAGCGCGCGCTGGAAGCCAGCCGCAATGCGATGACCCTGTCCGAGGCCGCGCTGGGCGACGCCAACGAACTGATGCAGCAGGCCCGCGAGCTGATGCTCTCAGCCGGCAACGCCAGCTACTCTGATGCTGAGCGCAAGGGCCTGGCCAACAAGCTGCAAGGCCTGCGCGACCAGTTGCTCTCCATCGCCAACCGCCCCGATGGCTCGGGCGGCTATCTGTTCTCGGGCCAGGGGGCCAGTGCGCCCCCGTTCCTGGACGAAGCCACCGGCGTGCGCTACGTGGGCACGCCCGGCACCATCCAGACCGGCAACCTCGACAACTTCCAGCTCACCGTGGACGGCCGCGCCGCATGGGAGGAGGCGCGCAGCGGCAATGGCAGCTTCGTCACCTCGGCCGCCGCCAATGCGCTCACCGGCCTGCCCGCCAAGGGCTGGATCGACTCCGGCCGCGTTACCGACCCGAGCCAGCTGACCGGCAACAACTACCGCATCGACATCGCCGGCACGCCGCCCGCCCAGACCTACAGCGTCACCAATGTCGACACTGGCGCGGGCGTGGCCGCGGGCACCTTCCTGCCCAACACCACCATCGCCTTCGACGGCATGGCGGTGGGCATCTCGGGCAACGCGACTGACGGCGACACCTTCAACATCGCGCCGGCCACCAACGACCTGCGCGTGTTCGACGTGCTCGACGGCGCCATCAAGGAGCTGAACACGCCGCTGCGCAGCAGTGTCGAGATCGCCCAGGCCAACGTCGGCCGGCTGCGTGACATCGATGCCGCGATGAACAACCTGCAAAGCCTGCGCGCCCAGGCCGGCGAGCGGCTCAACACCCTGGACGGCACCGAGTCCCGCATGGCGGCGCTCAAGCAGTACAACAACGAAGAGCGCAGTGCCGCCGAGGACCTGGACATGGTGCAGGCCATCTCCGAGTTCCAGAACCAGCAGTCCGGCTACGACGCCGCGCTCAAGACCTACGCCATGGTGCAGCGACTCTCGCTGTTCAACTACATCAGCGGCTAGCGGCCGGTTCAGGCGTTCACCGCACCCGGCCGTCCACCACCTCGATGGTGCGGTCGCAGCGCGCCGCCAGCGCGGCGTTGTGCGTCACGAAGAGCACACTGGTGCCGTGCTCGCGATTCACCTGGCGCAGCAGCGCAAACACGTCTTCGGCGCTCTTGGTGTCGAGGTTGCCCGTTGGCTCGTCGGCCAGCAGCAAGGCCGGTTGCATGGCCAACGAGCGTGCCACCGCCACACGCTGCTGCTGCCCGCCGCTGAGCTGGTCGGCCCGCCGGTCCGCCAAGTGCGCCAGGCCCACGCTGGCCAGCAACTGCTCGGCCCGCTCGCGCATGCCAGGCTGCGGCCGGCCGGCGGCCGCCACCAGCGGCATCATCACGTTCTCGGCGGTCGTGAAGCATCCGATCAGGTGGTGGTACTGGAACACGAAGCCGATCGCATGGCCGCGCAGTGCCGTCAGTCGGGCGTCGTCCAGCTCCGTCGTCTCCTGCCCCGTCACGGCCAGGCGGCCCTGCGTCGGGCGGTCCAGCAGGCCGATCAGGTTGAGCAAGGTGCTTTTGCCCGAGCCCGAGGGCCCCACCACGGCGGCAAACTCGCCGCGCGTCAGCTGCAGATCGATGCCGTGCAGCACCTCGTTCTCGATCGGCGTGCCCACGTTGAAGGCCTTGGTCACGCCCACCAGGCGCACCACCTCGGGCTGCATGAGCGACTCAGCCACGGATGGCCACCACCGGGTCCAGCCGCGCGGCGCGCAGCGCCGGGGCAAAGGCCGCCAGCAGGCCGCTGAGGCTGGCCAGCAGCAGCGCGGCGGCATAGAGACTGGGCTGCGCCTCCAGCACGAAGAGCGGCGTGCCATCGGGGTTGCGCTCCAGCTGCTGCCACAGCCACAGACCCGCCGCGCCGGCGGCGCTGCCGGCCATCGAACCCGCCAGGCCCAGCAGCCCGCCCTGGAGCAGGAAGAGCCGCAGGATCTGCCCCCGGCGCACCCCCATCGCGCGCAGGATGCCAATCTCGCGTGACTTCTGCACCACCGACACCACCAGCACGCTGGCAATGCCGAAGGCCACCGACAGCCCGACGAAAAGCCGGATGGCCGTGTTGGCGGTGCTCTGCGCGCTGATGGCGGCAAAGAACTGGGCACTGGTCTTGATCCAGCTGTCGGCTTGCACGCCGGTGGCGGCGGTGATGCGCTGGGCCATGCGCTCGGCGGCGTAGACGTCGTCCAGTGTCACGTCCAGGCTGGTCACGCCCCCGGGCAGGCCGAGCAGGCTTTGCGCGGTGTGCAGAGCCAGGTAGGTGGTGCGCTGGTTGGCGCCTTTGTTCCCGAGGTCGAAGATGCCCAGCACGTTCAGCACCACGGCGCCGCCGGCAGCGGTGGTGAGGCGCAGCTTGTCGCCCAGGTCCAGGCCCAGGTCGCTGGCCAGGTCGATGCCGATCAGGATGTCGGCCGAGCCGACATCGCCCCGCCCGCGCACCAGCTTGCCCGGCACGTCGACGATGCGGTAGTAGTCCGGCGGGTCCATGCCGAGGATGGAGACTGCCCGGCTGGCGCTCCCGCGCACCGCCAGCGCCGAGCCCGACACCACCGGCGCGACCACGCGCACGCCGGGCATTGCGCGGATCTGCCCGGCCACCGCCTGCCATTGGTCGATGGACTTGAGCCGCTGCAGCGGCGGCTGCACCGTGGCGGCCTCCAGGGCCGGGTCGACGCCGCGCAGCGGGCGCGTCACTTCGACCGGCGGCAGCAGCTGGATGTGGGCCTGCGCCGTCAGCACGCGGCGGATGAAGTTGGCCTGCATGCCGCTCAGCAATGCCGACATGAAGACGATCACGCCCACCCCGATGGCGATGCCGCCGATGATGAAGAGCGTCTGCAAGCGTCCGTCGCGCAGGAAGCGCACCGCGACGATCACTTCAAAGGGCAGCCAGGTATTGCGCATGGCGGCTGCTTCAGCGCACCGGGGTAGCGCGGGCGCGCACACGCTGGCCGTCACGCACGGCCTCAGGGCCGGTCACCAAGGTGTCGCCGGCCTGCAGGCCGTCCAGCACCTCGGCCACGCCGCCGGCCTTGAGGCCCAGGCGCACGGCCTGCTGCTTGGCGCGCCCGTCCTGCAGCTTGAGCACCCAGGGCGCCGGCCCGTCGGGCTCGTGCACGGCGTCAAGCCCGATCACCAGCGCCTGCGGGCGTCGGGCTATCTCGATGTCCACCGAGACCGTCATGTCCTGCGCCAGATTGGGCGGCGGCTGAGGCACGTCCAGCTTGACCTGCACCGAACCCGTCTGGGCATTGACGCCCGGGTTGATGTAGGCCAGCGTGGCGGCAAAGCGCTGGCCAGGGAAGGCGTCGGCCGAAGCCAGGGCCGCCTGGCCCAGGGCCAACCGGCGCAGATGCCGCTCGTCCAGGTCCACCACCAGCTGCGTCTGCCCTTCGGGTGACAGCACCATCAGCGTCTTGCCCGGCTGCACCACGTCGCCCACCTCGACGTTGCGGTCGATCAGCGTGCCGGCGCGCGGCGCGGTGATGCGCGTGTAGCGCAGCCGGGCGCGCGCCACGTCCAGGCCCGCTTCGGCCTGGGCCAGATTGGCCTCGGCCAACGCATAGTCGCTGCCGCTGGGCTGGCCGGACTCCCACTGCTTGCGGGCGCTCTCACGGGCCGCCGCAGCCACCTCCAGCGCCTTGCGCGCTTCATCCAGCGCGGCCGAGCCGATGAAGCCCTGGCGGAACAGGTCCTCGCTGCGTGCGGCGGCGGCACGGGCGGCATCCAGCGTGGCGCGGGCCTGGCGCAGTACCTGCTCCGCCACGGGCGCCTGCACTTCGCGCAGCTGGCGCAGCCGCACTTGGGCCTGAGTCACAGCCAAGGCGGCCTGCTTCTCCAGCGCCCGGGCCTCAGCCGCCTGCAGCTCGATCAGCAACTGCCCGGCCGTCACGGCCTGGCCCTGGCGCACCGGCACGGCCACCACGGCCCCCGTGATCTGCGCGGCGATGTCGGCCCGGTGCGGCGCCTGCACCCGGCCGCTGGCCACCACGGTCTGCACCAAATCGCGGCGCTGCACCGGCTGCGTCGCCACCTCCACGCCCCGCCAGGCGCGCCAGCCCCAGGCAGCGGCGGCCAGCACGGCCAGCGCTGCCACAGCCAGCAGAAGTTTGCGTCGGGAGCCGGTCGGCGAGGTCTCTGGGTTCATGCCTGCCAGTCTGGCGCCAGAGCGCTGCGGCTCGCTTGACGCAGCGCAAGCGCCCGCCAAAGCGTGCCGGCTGTCACGTCCACCCCGCCCCAGGAATCCGATCGCTCAAATAGACGTGGCAGACTGCCTGCTTATTCCGCCTCCCGCGAGCACTGCGAGCACCATGTCCGACAACGTCCCTGCAGCCCTGGGTCAAGCGATCCTGGGCTCCGTCGCGCTAGGTTATGCCCCGGTCATCGACCGCCAGCGCAACATCCTCGCGACCCGGCTCACCCTCGCTCCGCTGCGCGCCGAGGCAGGCCTTGACCATGCCGCCACGCTGCCCGCGCTGAGCGCCGTCTGGCCCAAGGGTGGCGAGCTGCTCAGCCCCAAGAGCGAGGCCCTGCTGGCCGAGCTGCTGACCCACCCGCCGGCCGAGCCGGTGCAGATCGAAGTGCCCGCCTTCGTGGCGGCCGACGAAGCCCGCGCCGACGCCCTGCTCGCCCTCAAGGCCGCCGGCCACACCCTGGTGCTGGCCGGCCTGCCCAATGCCCCGCTGGCGCCCGCCGTGGCCAGCGCGTTCAAACACGTCACGCTGGACCCGAGCCAGGCCGCCGCCGCGCCGGCCGGCGTGCAGGTCATGCACACCGGCGTGCAGGGCACTGACGCCATCGAAGCCAGCTTCCAGGCCGGCGCGGTCGCCGTGATCGGCTGGCCCATGGATGGCGCCTACAGCGCCGCGCCCGCCAGCGGCAAGACCGAGATCGCCGCCGACCTGCAAGTCATCGTCGAGCTGATGTCGCGCGTGGACCAGGGCGACGACATCGAGCGCCTGGAGCAGACGCTCAAGCGCGACCCCAGCCTTGCGTTCAAGCTGCTGCGCTACCTCAACTCAGCCGCCTTTGGCCTGCCGGTGGAGGTGACCAGCTTCCGCCACGCCATCATGCTGCTTGGCTATGCGCGGCTCAAGCGCTGGCTGGCCCTCTTGCTGACGACGGCCAGCAAGGATCACAACATGCGCCCGATCATGTTCGGCGCCTTGCGGCGTGGCCTGTTGCTGGAAGAGCTGGCCCAGAGCTTCGAGGAGCGCGAGATGCGCGACGAGATGTTCATCTGCGGCCTGTTCTCGCTGCTCGACCACATGCTCAAGCAGCCGTTTGAGAAGCTGCTGCAGTCCATCCCCATGCCCGAGCGCGTGCGCCAGGCGCTGGTGGACGAGACCGGCCCCTACCAGCCCTACCTGGAGCTGGTGCGCGCCATCGAGGCCGGCAGTCTCTTCGACATCCGCGAGCGATGCGACAGCCTGATGCTGGCCGCCGGCGAGCTCAACGCCGCCATTCTGCGGGCGCTGTACAAAGCCAGCCAGATCGAGTGAGCGGGTGGCCCTGTGCTCACCCCTCAACGACCCGACCTGACGGCCCATGCAGGCACACCTGCTTGAACTGATCTCGGACCCGGTGCTCACGCTCCGGTCCGACCTGTCGCTGCTGCGCGTCAACCCGGCAGCGCGCGACTGGCTGGGCCACGACCCGGGTGAAGGCTGGGTGCGCCTGCGCCAGGCCGCCGGCAGCGTGCTGGAAGACTGGCTGCGCGCCTGCACCCACGCGCTGGAGGTGGGCCGTGCCGCACCACCCGCACCGGCCCTGGCCCTGGGCGGCGGCCGCCATGTGCTCCCGACCTTGCTGCGCGACCGCCCGCTGTGGCACCTGCACTTCCGGCCCGACATCGGCTCCGAGCGCCACGCTCGTGCGCAGGCGGCCGACGCCCAGGCCGAACTCGCCGCCTGGTTCGACCTCTGCGCCGACCCCTTGCTGCTCGCCGACGACGGTGGCCTCATCCTGCGCAGCAATGCCGCCTTCCAGGCCCTGTGCCTGGGCCAGCCGGGCAGCATGCACGAGACCTCACCCGCCATGCAGAAGCTGCTGGGCTGGACGGCCGCCGGCTTTGGCGGCGAGACCCTGACCGAAGGCCCCGTGGTCGACCCGCAGGGCCGCACCCGCTGGCTGCGTGTGCGCCTGCGCCGCCTGAGCGCTGGCGCGCGTGGCCGCTGGCTCGGCGTGCTGGAGGACCACACCGCCGAACACGAGCGTGACCTCGCCCAGCAGCAGCTCGATGCGCTGATGGACACGGCCGAAGCGGGCCTGGCCACCTTCCACCCCGACGCCGGCTGGCTGCGCCCGCCGCGCCGCAATGGCAATGGGCGCCCGGCGCGCGGCCTGCAGGGCTCGCTGCAAGGCATCAGCCGCGACATGGTGGATCCGGCCTCGCTGGCCGAGTTCGAGCGCCTGCAGCGCGCCCTCAAGAAGGGCGAGCCCGTGGAGGCGCGCTACCAAGTCAGCCACCCCGAACTGGGCCGCCGCTGGCTGCTCACGCGCGTGGCGCCGGGCCAGCTCTCCGGCGGGCGGCGCAGCACCTCGGTCGTCACGCTCGACGTCACCGCGCAGGCGCAAGCCGAATCCGCCTTGCAGACGCGCGCCGCCAACGAACGCGCCATCCTCGACTCGGTGCTGGTCGGCATCGTCAGCGTCGGGCCGCAGGGCATCGAGTGGATGAACGGCTCGGCCCGGCGCATGTTTGCCTGCGAGCTGGAGGACGTGGCCGGCCAGCCCATGGGCGTGCTGGCGCCGGACGACCGCCTGCACCCCTTCCACCGCAAAGACCTGGCCGACGAAGAAGGCCAGGCCGAGATGTTCGAGTGCCAGTTGCAAGGGCGCGATGGGCGCGGCTTCTGGGTCATCGGCAACGTGGTCCAGACCGAGGGTGAAGACGGCCTGCCGCGCCTGACCTATGCGCTGCTCGACATCGACCGCCGCCGCCAGGCCGAGGCTCAGAGCCGCCAGGCCCAGGCCACACTCACCCGCATCATCGAAGCCGCGCCGCTCGCCATCAGCCTCTACGACGCCGACACCCTGGCCATCGAGAAGCTCAACCAGGCCGCGCTCGACCTGGCCGGCCGCCCCGAGCACGAGCTGCTAGGCAGCCAGCCCGAGGACCTGTTCGGCGCCGAGCAAGGCGCCTTGATCCGCGCCGACCTGCAGACCGCGCTGGGCTCGCACGCCGTGACGCAACGCGAATACCGCCTCGGCGACGGCGACCACCGCCGCGTTTGGGATGCCCGCTTCCTGCACCTGGAAGGCAGCGACGGCACGCCCGAACAATTGCTGCTGGTGGCCAGCGACGTGACCGAACACCGCGCCGCCGAAGAAGCCCGCCTGCAAGCCGCCATCGCCCAGCGCGAGCTGCTGGTGCGCGAGGTGCATCACCGCATCAAGAACAACCTGCAGGGTGTGGCCGGCCTGCTGCAGCAGATCGCGGCGCGGCGCCCCGAGGTGGCCGACGTGCTGCGTGAGGCCGTGGGCCAGGTGCAGGCCATCGCGCTGGTCTATGGCCTGCAGGTCGGCGCAGCCGGGCCGCTGATGCTGCGCCGCGTCTGGGAGGCCATCATCGGCTCGGTGCAGCGCATGCGCGGCCGGCCCATCCAGCATTCGGTCGAGGGCAATGCCGATCTCTGGACCCTGCCCGAAGCAGAGTCCATCCCCATCGCGCTGAGCCTGAACGAGCTGCTCGGCAACGCGCTGCGCCACAGCCCCACGGGCGACGTCATCGGCCGCCTGATCTGCCATGACGACCACGTCGAGGTCGAGATCATCAACCCCGCTCAGCTGCCCGAAGGCTTCAAGCTGCAAAGCGTGCCGAGCGGCGTCTCGGGCCTTGGACTCGTGCGCGCGCTGCTGCCCCGACGTAGCGCGATCCTGAGCATCGAACAGGCCGGCGACAACGTGCTCTGCCGCCTCGATCTACACCCCCCATGTGTGGGGAAGGCCGTGGGTGACAATGCCGTCACACACGGAGGAGTGCGGTGAGCAAAGGCAAGATCCTGGTCGTGGACGATGACCGGCTGGTATTGGCCACGCTGAGCTACGGCCTGACCCAGGCGGGTTTCGAAGTCATCGACGCCGACAACGGCGACGATGCGATCCTGCTCGCCCGCGAGCAGCGGCCCCAGCTCGCCCTGCTCGACATCCGCATGGAAGGCCTGTCGGGCTTCGACGTCGCCGCCTACCTGCGCGACTACCTCAACACCCCCTTCATGTTCCTCTCGGCCTTTGCCGACGAGGAGACCTTGGCCAAGGTCAAGGAGCTGGGCGCCATTGCCTACCTCGTCAAGCCGCTGGACCTGCCGCAGATCGTGCCGGCCGTCGAGGCCGCGTTCTCACGCGTTGGCAAAGAGCCGCCACCGCCCCCGCGCACCCCGGCCGCCGAGCTCGACGCCATCGCGCTGGCCGTGGGCGTGCTGATGCACCGCTACTCACTGTCCCGCCAGGCCGCCCATGAACGCCTGATCAAGCTCGCCGCGCAAGAAGGCGTGACCCTTCACAGCCAGGCCTCGCGCCTCGTTGACGCTGTGGAGCTGCTCGCCAAGCCTGGCGAAGCCTGAAGAGAACTTCAGGCGAGTGTGAAGTAAAAGCGCGCGCCCTCGCCGGGCATGCTCTCGGCCCAGATCTCACCGCCATGCCGGCGCACGATGCGCCGCGTCAAGGCCAGGCCCACGCCCGTGCCCTGAAAGTCGCTGGCGCTGTGCAGGCGCTGGAAGACGCCGAACAGCCGCTCGGCAAAGCGCATGTCAAAGCCCGCACCGTTGTCCGACACCACGAACACGCGCCGGCCACCCACCTCTCCGCTGCGGAAACCGATCTCGGCCTCTTCGACCTTGGCGCTGTACTTCCAGGCATTGCCCAGCAGGTTCTCCAGCGCCATGCGCAGCAGCGTCGGGTCGCCCTGCACGACCAGGCCGGGCTCGATGTCCACCTTGAGCACGCGCGAGGGCGCGTTGCGGTGCAGCTCTTCGATGATGAAGCCTGCCAGTTGCGACAGATTGACCGGCTGGTCCGACAGCGGCCGCGTCGAGAGCTGGCTGAGCGACAGCAGCGCGTCGATCATGCCGTTCATGCGCGCCGCAGCGCCCTGAATGCGGTCCAGGTGGTCGTTGCCGATGCGGTCGAGCAAGCGGCCGTAGTCCTCTTTGAGGATGCGCGCAAAGCCCTCGACCACGCGCACCGGCGCGCGCAGGTCATGCGACACCGAGTAGCTGAAGGACTCGTACTCGGCGGCCAGGCTGCCGTCCACCTCGCCCCGGGGCGCCGCCAGCTCGGCATCGGCGCGCGCGGCGGTGCCGACATAGCCGGCCGGCCGCCCTTGCGCATCCAGAAGCGGCAGCCCGCGCAGCGTCCAGCGCTCGCTACCGTCCAGCACGTCCAGCTCGCTGAAGGGCTGGCCCGACGCCATCCGTTCGCGCAGCAAACCATCACCCTCGGGGCACCGGAAGCGCTCCCACAGCGCCTGCGTGGTGGGCCCGGCGCCTACCCAGCTGGACGCCACGGCGCCCTGCGGCGCCTGCCAGCGCACCAGGTGGTGCTGGGCATCGGTGGCCCACTGCCAGGCCGGCTGCAACTGCGACTGCAAGTGCGCCAGCTGGCGCGCCTCGCGCAGCGGTTCACCCAATTTTTGACGCGTGAAGCGCACACCCACATGCCAGCCCAGTGCCATCCCGGCCAGCACCATCAGTGAGCTGAGGAAAGAGGTCAGGACCAGGGCCGCATGCGTGAAGCCGACGTCATGGCCCCACCACTGCATCAGGGCCAGCACGAGCGCGACGCTGAGGCCCAGGCAGAGCAGCAGCACCAGCCCCAGCGCCACTGCCCAGACCCTCCACTTCTGCCGCCAGACGCGCGGCCGCGCGAGAACCTTGTCATCGCTGAGGCTGTTCATTGAGCCATTGTAGGCAGGGCTATTCCACGAATTTATGCCCACCTTGTCACGCTCTGCGCACAAGTCTGAGCGCTAAAGTCTGGGTTGCCCTTTGGCCGCCCCCGATGCACACCGCCTCCGCAGTTCCACCCCCACCGGCCGTCCTTGACGCCGAGGCGCTCGGCCGGTTGCGCGAGCTGGACCCGGCCGGCAAGAACCAGTTGCTCGCACGGGTCGTGACGGCCTTCTCCAAGTCGCTGGAGCGCCTGTTGCCCGACCTCAGCCAGGCGCGCGGCCAGCAGCCGGCCGACCTGGACGGCATCCGCCGCGTCTGCCACACGCTGAAGTCCTCCTCCGCCAGCCTCGGGGCCCTCGCCCTGTCGCGGCGCTGCGCCGAGCTGGAAGCTGCCGCACGAGACGGCAAGCTCACCGCCACCGACGCACGCCTGGACGAGCTGCTGCAGGACATCGAGCAGGTGCGCCTTGCGCTGAACGCTCTCGTCTGACCGCGCGCGCACCATGAGCTACACCTCCCTCGACGACCTGCGCCGCACGCGACTGCTGCTGGTCGACGACGACGAGGTCAACCTGCTGCTCACCGCTGCCGCGCTGCGCGAGCATGGCTTTGACGTGACCGAGGCCACCAGCGGCGTGCACGCGCTGGAGCAACTGCAGACCTGCGGTTGCGACATGGTGGTGCTGGACGCCCTGATGCCCGGGCTCGACGGATTCGAAACCTGCGCGCGGCTGCGCGCGATGGCGGGCTACGAATCCCTGCCCGTGCTGATGCTCACCGGCCTCGACGACGAAGCCTCGATCACGCGCGCTTACCAGGTGGGTGCGACCGACTTCTTCGTCAAGTCCATGCAATGGAGCCTGCTCGCCGGCCGCCTGCGCTACCTGATGCGCAGCGCGCGCACCCGCCAGGAGCTGGAGCGCAGCAAGGCCAAGCTCGCCCGCGCCCAAGACCTGGCGCGCATGGGCAGCTTTGAATGGCACCGCAAGGTCCCTGGCGGCTTCACCATCTCGGCCGAAGGCCTGCGCGTGTTTGGCCGTGGCCCGCAGGAGCGGCTCGACTTCATCGGCGTGATGCGCATGGTGCCGGCCGAGGACCGCCACATCTTCCTGCGCCTGCTGCATGACGTGCTGAGCCACCACTCCGTGCTCGTGACCGACCTGCCGCTGACCCTGCTTGATGGCCGACAGCGCGTGGTCCACATCGAGGCCGAGCCCGAGTTCACCGACCAGGGTGGCGTGGCCGGCTACACCGGCATCCTGCAGGACGTGACCGACCGCCGCCAGGCCGAGGACCGCATCCGCCAGCTGGCCCATTTCGACTCGCTCACCGGCCTGCCCAACCGCCGCCAGCTGATCTGGCGCGTCGAGCGCGCCATCGAACAGGCGCGCCGCGCCGGCCACCAGGTCGGGCTGCTGCTGATCGACCTGGACCGCTTCAAGATCATCAATGACACCCTCGGCCACACGGCCGGCGACGAGCTGCTGATCGAGGTCGGCCACCGCCTGCGCAGCTGCGTGCGCCACTCCGACCAGATCATGGAAGGCGTGCTCGAAGGTCTCGGTGGCCGCTCGCACCGAGCGCTGGAGGCCGTGGGCCGCCTGGGCGGTGATGAGTTCGTGGCCCTGCTGCCCGAGATCACCGGCGAGGCGGACGCTGAACGCGTGGCCCAGCGCGTGCTGGAGTCGCTGCGCGAGCCCATCTTCGTGGCGGGCCAGGAGTGCTTCGTCACCGCCAGCGTGGGCATTGCGATGTTCCCGCGCGACGGCCAGTCCATGGCCGACCTGCTGCGCAACTCCGACGTCGCCATGTACGCCGTCAAGAGCCAGGGCCGCAATGCCAGCGCCGTCTACTCGCCGCAGTTGGCGGGCCAGGGCAAGCAAAAGCTGGAGCTGGAAACCGCGCTGCACAAGGCGCTGGAGCGCAACGAGATCGTGCTGCACTACCAGCCCAAGATCGACGTGCGCAGCGGCGCCATGATCGGCGCCGAAGCCCTGATGCGCTGGCGCCGGGGCGCCAATCTGATCCCGCCGGCTGACTTCATCCCGCTGGCCGAAGAAACCGGCCTCATCGTGCCGCTCTCCGAGTGGGCGCTCAAGGAAGCGGCGCGGCAGGCCAAGATCTGGTCGCTGCAGTTCGGCTTTGCCGACGCCATCGCCGTCAATCTGCCGAGCCGCATGTTCGAGCGCAGCGACCTCGTTGAGCACATCCACCAGTGCGTCAGCGCCTACGGCGTGCCGCACCGCTCCATCCAGCTGGAGATCACGGAGAACAACCTGATGAAGGACCTCCAGAACGTGATCCCCTCGCTGCACCGCCTCAACGAGGTCGGCGTCGAGATCTCGATCGATGACTTCGGCACCGGCTACTCCTCGCTCGCCTACCTCACGACCTTGCCCATCGGCGAGGTCAAGATCGACCGCACCTTCGTGCGCGACCTCGGCATCACGCCGCAGAGCTCGGCCGTGGTCACCGCCATCATTGCCCTGGCGCGCGCGCTCGGCCTGCGCGTGGTGGCCGAGGGCGTCGAGACCATCCGCCAGATGGAAGTGCTGCACCGCCTCGGTTGCTCGCTGATGCAGGGCTACCTCTTCAGCCGCCCGCTGCCTGCCGAAGAGCTGGAGCGCTGGCTGACCGACGTGGTGATGGCACGCAGCGCCGCCTGGATGCAGCAAGGGCCCTCGGTCGAACAAATCTCCATTTGAAGAGGGCTGAAGCCCGGTGAACAAACCTGCTGCCCTGCCCGCCCAACTTGCCAAGGCTGCGCTGCAGCGCATCGCCCAGGCGCGGTTGGAGCCCACCCCCGAAAACTACGCCCGCGCCTACGCCATCGAGGCCGGCACCGACCCCGCGCCCGTGGGCGGCAACACCACGCCCCCCGAGCGCCTGATCGCCTTGCTGGGCCGCCTGGTCAACCTCGGCGTGCCGCCCGGCACGGCGCGGCAGGACCTGCAAAA
>CALMQC010000453.1 GCA_937871895.1 uncultured Roseateles sp.
GCGGGAATTTCGGGCGACATGGGCACGGTGCGCAGGCGCAGACCGATGACGGTGATAGCCGCGCGCGGCTGAATGGTGATTGACATCGTGGGCTCCAGGGGCAGATACAGGCACGACGAATGGCAGGCGCAGCATTCGACACCGCGTGCGGCATCATCGCCGCCCATGACGCCCTGCCCCTGCGGCCTGCCCGCCGCCTACGACGCCTGCTGCGGCCGCTGGCACGCCGCCTTTGCAGCCTCCGGCCAGCTCACCGCCCCCACGCCAGAAGCCTTGATGCGATCGCGCTACAGCGCCTTTGTGCTGGACCTGCGCGCCTACCTGCTCGCAAGCTGGCACCCCAGCACGCGGCCTGCAGAGCTGGAGCCCCCCGAGCCCGGCCTCAAGTGGCTGGGCCTCGCGGTCAAAGCCACCGCGCTGCACGACCCTGACCACGGCAGCGTCGAGTTCGTCGCCCGCAGCAAGCTCGGCGGTCGGGCGCATCGGCTGCACGAGCTGAGCCGCTTTGTGCGCGAGGGCGGCAGCTGGTTCTACATGGACGGCGACCTGCGTTGACGCTGACCATCCTCTACCGCGACGAGCACCTCGTCGCCATCGACAAGCCGGCCGGCCTGCTGGTGCACCGCACCCAGCTCGCGGCTGACGAGCAACAGGCGGCGGTGCAGTTGCTGCGAGACCAGCTTGGCCAGCCCGTCTGGCCCGTGCACCGGCTGGACCGGGGCACTTCGGGGGTTCTACTGTTTGCGCTGTCGGCCGAGATCACCAGCTTGCTGGGGCCGATGTTCGAAGCCGGGGTGCCAGACAAGCGCTACCTGGCCCTGGTGCGCGGCTGGCCGGGCGATGACGAGGGCTTGATCGACCACCCGCTGGCCCGCGACCCGGAGTTGCCCTCCACCGGCCAGCCGATGCTTGACGCCCAGACCCGCTGGCGCTGCCGCGCACGCATCGAGCTGCCCGTCGCCACTGCGGCCCGGCACCCCACCACCCGCGTCGCCCTGCTCGACCTCTGGCCTAGCCAAGGCCGGCGGCACCAGATCCGGCGCCACCTCAAGCACATCGCCCACCCCATCATTGGCGACGCCACGCATGGCAAGGGGCCGCTCAACCGCGTGCTCGCCGCCCACCTCGGCCTGCAGCGCCTGTGGCTGCACGCGGCAGAGTTGGCGCTGCCGCACCCCGTCACGCACGAGCCGCTTCGGATCACTGCCGAGCCTGGCCCTGAATGGCGTCAGTTAATCTCCGCCCCATGAGCATCAAAAGCGACAAATGGATCCGGCGCATGGCCGAGCAGCACGGGATGATCGAGCCCTACGAGCCCGGTCAGGTGCGCGAGGTGGATGGCCGCAAGATCGTCTCCTACGGCACCAGCAGCTATGGCTACGACATCCGCTGCGCGCCGGAGTTCAAGGTCTTCACCAACATCCACTCGACGGTGGTGGACCCGAAGAACTTTGACGAAAAGAGCTTCGTCGACATCAATGCCGACGTCTGCATCATCCCGCCCAACAGCTTTGCGCTGGCGCGCACGATGGAGTACTTCCGCATCCCGCGCAATGTGCTGACCATCTGCCTGGGCAAGAGCACCTACGCGCGCTGCGGCATCATCGTCAACGTCACGCCCTTCGAGCCCGAGTGGGAAGGCTATGTGACGCTGGAGTTCAGCAACACCACGCCGCTGCCGGCCAAGATCTACGCCGGCGAGGGCTGCGCGCAGGTGCTGTTCT
>CALMQC010000454.1 GCA_937871895.1 uncultured Roseateles sp.
TGCGTGCCTTCACCAAGGGCGCCAAGGACGTGCTGGCCAAGCCCGACGAGGCCGTTGCCGCGATCAAGGAACGCGACGGGCTGATCAATGTCGACCTGGAGAAGCGCCGCCTGCGCCTGGCCATCGATGCGGTGATTGCCAGCCCCGACGCGCGCGCCGAGGGCTTTGGCCAGCTCTCTCTGCCGCGCCTGACGCTGATGGCCAGCCAGGTGTCTGACGCCTACGGCACCAAGACGCGCGTGGACCCGACGGCGGTGTGGAACGGCAGCTTCCTGCCCTCGGCGGCGGAGCTGAACATCCTGCCGCCGGTCAAGAAGTAAGGCGGCGTGCGGCATGACGGCCTCTGACCAGGACAGCCCGTTGGACGGCCCGGCCTTTGTCGATTTCCGCGACGTCTGGCTGGCCTACAACGACGAGCTGTTGGCCCAGGGCAAGTTCGCCGTTGAAGCGATCGACCTCAAGGTCACGGCGGGCGAGTTCATCGCCATCGTTGGCCCCTCGGGCTGCGGCAAGTCCACCTTCATGAAGCTGGCCACGGGCTTGAAACCCCCGTCGCGCGGCGAGATCCGCGTGGCGGGCAAGACGGTGCACGGCCCGCTCAAGATCAGCGGCATGGCCTTCCAGTCGGCCTCGCTGTTGCCCTGGCGCACCACGCTGCAGAACGTGATGCTGCCGCTGGAGATCGTGGAGCCCTACCGCAGCGAACTCAAGACGCGGCGCCAAGAGTTTGAGAGCCGCGCCCGCGCGCTGCTGGCCCGCGTGGGCCTGGGCGGCTATGAAGACAAATTCCCCTGGCAGCTGTCGGGCGGCATGCAGCAGCGCGCCAGCATTTGCCGGGCCCTCATCCACGAGCCGCAACTGCTGCTGCTGGACGAGCCCTTTGGCGCACTCGACGCGTTCACGCGCGAAGAGCTGTGGTGCATGTTGCGCGACCTGCAGGCCGAGCGCGGCTTCAACGTCATCCTCGTCACGCATGACCTGCGCGAGTCCGCCTTCCTGGCCGACACCATCTACGTGATGAGCAAGAGCCCGGGGCGCATCGTGCTGCGCCGCGAGGTGGACTTGCCGCGGCCGCGGGACCTCGACATCACCTACACGCCCGCCTTCGGCGAGATCGTGCACGAGCTTCGCGGCCACATCGGCGCGCTGAAGAAGCAGGGCATGGAGATCGCGCAATGAAGGCCCGCTGGCTGCAGACCCAGGCGCACTGGATCCTGCTCGTCGCCATCGTGGCGTTCTGGCAGAGCGTGTGCGGGCTCTTCGAGGTGTCGGAGTTCATCTTCCCCAGCCCCTCGCGCATTGCGGCCTCGTTCTGGGAGCACCACCTCAGCATCCTCGGCCACGCCTGGCGCACCTTCTGGGTCACGATGCTGGGCTTTGCCATCTCCATCGTCGTCGGCGTGTTGCTCGGCTGCCTGATGGGCAGCTCGCGCCTGGCCTACGCGGCCATGTACCCCTTGATGACGGGCTTCAACGCCCTGCCCAAGGCGGCCTTCGTGCCCATCCTCGTCGTGTGGTTCGGCATCGGCGTGGGGCCGGCGGTGCTGACGGCGTTTCTCATCAGCTTCTTCCCCATCATGGTCAACATCGCCACCGGCCTGGCCACGCTGGAGCCCGAGCTGGAAGACGTGCTGCGCGTGCTGGGCGCGCGCAGCACCGATGTGCTCATCAAGGTGGGGCTGCCGCGCAGCATGCCCTACTTCTTCGGCGCCCTGAAGGTCGCCATCACGCTGGCCTTTGTGGGCACCACGGTGTCCGAGATGACGGCCTCGAACGAGGGCATCGGCTACCTGCTCATCTCCGCCGGCTCCTCCATGCAGATGGGCCTGGCCTTCGCCGGGCTCCTGGTGGTCGGCGCCATGGCCATGGTCATGTACGAGTTCTTCGCCTGGCTCGAACGCCGGCTCACCGGCTGGGCCCATCGCGGCAGCCAGAACTGACCCGACCCCTCAATCACCTTTTTTCATCCCGTAGTACTCACCATCCCCCAAGAAGGAGCCTTCAGCATGAAACCTCGTCTCACCCTCGTCGCCGGCTTGCTGGCCCTGGCCGCAGCCTCCACGGCGCAGGCCCAGAGCAGCGTCAACCTCTACGGTCTGCTGGACCTCAGCGTCGGACAGACCAAGACCCCCGGCACGTCCGGTTCGGTCAGTTCCGTGGACAGCGGCAACATGACCACCAGCTTCTTCGGCCTCAAGGGCAGTGAAGACCTGGGCGGCGGCCTCACTGCCAGCTTCGTGATCGAAAGCTTCCTCCGGCCCGATGCCGGCGCCGCCGGCCGTTTCGCAACGGACAACTTCTGGGCGCGCAGTGCCAATGTCAGCCTCAGCAGCAAGTCGGCCGGCACCTTGCGCCTGGGGCGCATCACCACGCCCTTCTTCATCGCCACGCTGGTTCACAACGCGCTCGGCGACTCCTTCGGCTTCTCGCCGTCCATCCGCCAGGTGTTCACCTCCGGCACGGTGACGGGCGACACCGGCTGGAGCGACGCCGTCAGCTACTCGACGCCGGCCATGGGCGGCTTCAGCGCCGTTGCGATGGTGGCAGCCGGTGAAGGCGGCGGTGGTCGCAACACCGCGCTCTCGGGCAGCTACGCCAGCGGCGCCTTCAGCGGTGCCTTGTCCTACCAACAGGTGAAGAAAGGCGCGACCGTGGACGACACCACCACCTCGTCGGTCCACGCCTCGTATGACTTCGGCGCGGTCAAGCTCTTCGGCCAGTACTTCAAGGTGGACAACGACACCAAGAACGTGGACTACAAGATCTCTGCCGTCGGCGCCTCCGTCCCGGCAGGCCCGGGCAAGGTGCTGCTGCAGTACACGCAGACCAAGGCCAGCGCAGGCGCCGGCCGCAAGGGCTTTGCGTTTGGCTACGACTACTTCATCTCCAAGCGCACCGACCTCTATGCCGTCTACCTGGACGACAAGGTCGACAACCTGAGTTCAGGCTACAGCTACGGCGTCGGCGTGCGCCACAGCTTCTGACCGCTGCGCGCCACAGCGCGACTGCGACACGTGTCCAAAAGGGGCCTCGCAAGGCCCCTTTTTCTTTTCAGGCCAAGTGCCCAGTCACGCGCTTGGATTGCCTG
>CALMQC010000455.1 GCA_937871895.1 uncultured Roseateles sp.
CAGCCTGGTGGTGCAGGACGGTGCTCTTGGGCAGGTCCAACTGCGTGCCCCGGCACCGACCGAACAGCCATTGAGCCTGGACTTTGCGTTGGCGCTGGACGCCCAGGGCCGGCCCGCCCAACTGTGGGTGGCACCGCGCGCGGCCGGCTCGCCCGAGCGCCCATTGCGCCTGGCGGTGCGCCCACGCTCGGCCGGTGCCGGCCAGCCCATCACGCTCAGCCTGGAGGTGGCCGCCCCCGATGGCAGCGCCGTGCAGACCCAACTGGCGCTGCCCGAGGGCCATTGGCAGCGCGTGGCAAGCCTGCAAATCGGCGTGGCCGACCCGGCGCCTGCCGGCACCCTGGCCAGTGGCGACGCGGTCCCCCGTGAGTCGCGCGAGCTGCAGATTCGGGTGCGGCGCGTGCTTCGGTAGATGGCTGGGCAGGCGCCTGCGCCAGCGCATTTCTGCGCGAAACCGGCCGAAAAATGAGGGCCCGACTGGCGTTGGCGGCCGGCTAGGGGTTGTGGGTCCTACAGTCGACCAGTTTTGGTCCTGGAGCCCTCGTTTTGAAGCTTGCCCTGATCGCCCACGATGGCCGCAAAGACGCCATGCTCACGCTGGCTGGCCAGTTCCTGCCGCTGCTGCGCCGCTGCCAGCTGGTGGCCACGGGCACCACGGGCGCACGGTTGGCGGCTGCGCATGGGCTGACGGTGGAGCGCTGCCTGTCGGGGCCACTGGGCGGGGACCTGCAGATCGGGGCCCAGCTGTCGGTCGGCGCCATCGACGGCGTGATCTTCCTGCGCGACCCGATGACGCCGCAGCCCCACGAGCCTGACATCAATGCCCTGGTGCGCGCCTGTGACGTGCACGACGTGCCCTGCGCCACCAATGTGGCCACGGCGCGGCTGCTGCTTCAGCGCTGGAGCGATGACGACCCCGATTGACGCTCGCCGAGGCCTGCGCATCCGCGTCCGGCTCAGCCTGGCCTTTGCGGCCCTGCTGGCGCTCGTCGTCCTGCTGGCCGCGCTGGCCATGCGCGCGCAAGACAGCCTCGATGGCGCGCTGGAGCGCCTGCTGGGCCAGCAGAGCGCAGCGCGCGACACCATCCACCAGATCACCACCAGCGCCGAGGACGCGACGCGCAAGCTGCTGACGCTGATGCACCGCGAGCGCACGCGCCGCATCCCGGCCTACGCCGACATCGACGCGGCACACCGCCGGCTCGACACCGCCCTGCAGCGCCTGGACCAGACCCTGCCGGTCGCCGCCTCCGCCGAGGTCAAGCAACTGCTGATGGAGCGGCTGCGGGACTTCCGGCGCCAGTACGACCTGACGGTGGACCGCATCGAGGCCGATGACTTCGAGGCGGCGCGGCAGTCCCTGAGCGGGCCTGTGGAGGAGGCGCTGTCGAGCTTCCTCGTCGCCGTGCAGACCCTGTCGGCCCAGACCGACCAGGCCGCTGCGCTGGAGGTGGAGCGGCTGCGCAACGAGACGGCTTCGACGCGCCGTTGGATCTACATCGTCTGCGCGGTGGCCTTTGTGCTCGGGGGCGTGCTGGCCGTGGCCGTCACGCGCTCCATCGCGCGGCCGCTGCGGCGCCTGACGGCGGCAGCCGACCGCATCGCCCAAGGTGACTACCAGCTCGACCTCCCGGTGGACCGCGTGGACGAACTCGGCGAAGTGGCCCAGGCCATGGGCACCGTGGCCCAGGCCGTGGCCGAGCGCGAAACCGCGCTGCGCCGCATGGGCAATACCGACCTGCTCACCGGCCTGGCCCAGCGCGCCCGCTTCATCGCCGAAGGCGACAGCCTGCTCGCGCGCCTGGCCCAGGGCGACGAGGTGGCAGCCCTGCTGTGCATCGACGTGGACCGCCTCAAGGCCGTCAACGCGGTGCTGGGCTTTGAAGCCGGGGACGCCCTGCTGCGCGGCGCGGCCGGCAAGCTGAATGTGATGTTCGAGGGCATTGCCGCTTACGGCCGGCTCGGTGGCGGCACCTTCGTGGCCTTGGTGCCTCTGTTGCGCTATGACCAGATCGGCGCCATGGCCGCCCACCTGCGCGACGAGGTCGAACACAAACTCTCCTGGCAAGGCCAGGGCCTGGACCTCTCGGTGTCCCTGGGCATCGCTCACTGGCCCGTGCATGCGGACAGCACAGAAGGCCTGCTGCGCCGGGCCGAGCAGGCCATGTTCGAGGCCAAGCGCGCGCGCCAGCACGTGGTCGTCTACAACCCGGGCCTGGAAGCCTCGCGCGAGCTGCACCTCTCCCTGCTGTCTGACCTGCAGGCCGCCATCCAGGGCGACCAGCTGCGCCAGTACCTGCAGCCCAAGCGCCACCTGCGCAGTGGCCGCGTGGTGGGTGTCGAGGCCCTGGTGCGCTGGCAGCACCCCGAGCGCGGCTGGCTGCCGCCCAGCGAGTTCGTGCCCTTTGCCGAGAGCAGCGGCCGCATCCGCCTGATCACCCAGTGGATGCTGACCCGCGCCGCCCAGACCCTGGCGCGCTGGCAGGCCGAAGGCGTGGACCTCTACATCGCCGTCAACGTCACCACGCTCGACATCCAGGACCTTGGGCTGCCCGAGCGGGTGCGCGCCGTGCTGGCCGAGTACCGCGTGGACCCGCGCAAGCTGCAACTCGAAGTCACCGAGACCGGCCTGATGGCCAGCGGCAACGACCCCATCACCGTGATGCACGGGCTGCGCCGCCTCGGCGTGCGCCTGGCCATTGACGACTTTGGCACGGGCCAGTCCTCGCTCGGCTATCTGCAGCGACTGCCGGTGGACGAGCTCAAGGTGGACCGCAGCTTCGTCGAAAACGCCCACCTCGACCCCAAGCGCCGCGCGCTCTTGAGCGCCATCGTCGGCATCGGCCACAGCCTCGGGCTGACGGTCACGGGCGAGGGCGTGGAGACCGTTGAGGAGCTGGGCGTGGTGGGCGATTGCGGCTGCGATCTGGTCCAGGGTTTCCACGTCGCGCGGCCGCTCGATCCGGACGACTTCGAGGCCTGGCGGCGGGACCCTGACAACGACGAGCTTTTCCGCGCCGAATGGCAACGTTCCGCCTTCGCCTAAAATCTGCACCCTTTTCTGTCTGACCCCCTGCTGGAGCCATCAATGGGCAACAAGATCGTTACCGAAGCGGACCGCCGCGCCTCCCCCCGCCCCGCCGCCCCCAAGGGCGTCACCTTCACCACTGGCAAGGGCCAGAAGAGCAGCCTGGAGCGCGGTTCGCACACCCGTTCCAAGAAGAACCCGGGCAAGCGCCCGCATTCGGGCTGATCGGCTGACTGCCCTGCACTGACAGGCCCTTCGCGGGCCTGTTTGCATTTCATGATCCGCATCTCATGATCCGCATCACCGAGCTGCGCCTGCCGCTGAACCACGCCGAGGACGCCCTGCGCCCGGCCGTGGTCGCGCGCCTGGGGCTGCAGGACGCGGAGCTGGCCGCCTTCACCGTCTTCCGGCGCGGCTACGACGCGCGCAAGAAGCGCGACATCTGGCTGGTCTACACCGTGGACTGCGAGTTGGCGGCAGGCGTGGACGAAGCGGCGCTGCTGGCGCGCTTTGCGGGCGACCACCACATCCGCTTCACGCCCGATACCGGCTACCACTTCCTGGCCCAGGTGGGCGACTTCGCCGGCCCGCGCCCTGTGGTCATCGGCTTCGGCCCCTGCGGCATCTTCGCGGCGCTGATCCTGGCGCAGATGGGCCTGCGGCCCATCGTGCTGGAGCGTGGCAAGCAGGTGCGAGAGCGCACTCAGGACACCTGGGGCCTGTGGCGCGAACAGCGACTCACGCCAGAGTCCAACGTCCAGTTCGGCGAAGGCGGGGCCGGCACCTTCTCGGACGGCAAGCTCTACAGCCAGATCTCCGACCCGCGCCACCTGACGCGCAAGGTGCTGACCGAGTTCGTCAAGGCCGGCGCGCCCGAGGAGATCCTCTACGTCTCCAAGCCCCACATTGGCACCTTCCGCCTCGTCAGCATGGTCATCAAGATCCGCGCTGAGATCGAGCGTCTGGGCGGCGAGATCCGATTCCAGCAGAAAGTGACCGACCTCTTGATCGAGGACGGCGCCGTGCGGGGCGTGCAGCTGGAGAGCGGCGAGCAGATCGATACCCGCCATGTGGTGCTGGCCCTCGGTCACAGCGCCCGCGACACCTTTGCCATGCTGCACGCGCGCGGCGTCTTCATGGAGGCCAAGCCCTTCGCCATCGGCTACCGCATCGAGCACCCCCAAAGCATCATCGATACCGCACGCTTTGGCCCCAACGCCAAGCACCCGCTGCTGGGTGCGGCCGACTACAAGCTCGTCCACCACGCCGCCAATGGCCGCGCGGTCTACAGCTTTTGCATGTGCCCGGGCGGCACTGTGGTGGCCGCTACCAGCGAGCCCGAGCGCGTTGTCACCAACGGCATGAGCCAGTACTCGCGCAACGAGCGCAATGCCAACGCCGGCATCGTCGTCAACATCTCGCCCGAGGACTACCGGCAGGATGGCAAGCGCGACGGCAGCATCGTGAACCCGCTCGACGGCATGGCCTTCCAGCGCTTCTGGGAGAGTCGCGCTTACGAGCTGGGTGGCGGCGGCTACCTGGCCCCGGCCAGCCTGGTGGGCGATTTTGTGAAGCGCCAGGTGAGCAGCCAACTCGGCAGCGTCGAGCCGAGCTACCAGCCCGGTGTCACGCTCACCGACCTGCAAGCCAAGGGCCGCGGCTCCTTGCCCGACTACTGCCTCGACGCCATCCGCGAGGCGATCCCCGCCTTCGGCAAACAGATCCCGGGTTTTGATCGCGTGGACGCCGTCTTCACCGGCGTCGAGACCCGCACCTCCAGCCCCTTGCGCATCACCCGCGGGCGCGACTACCAAAGCCTCAATGTGCGCGGCCTCTTCCCGGCCGGCGAGGGCGCGGGCTATGCCGGCGGGATCATGTCAGCCGGCGTCGATGGCATCGAAGTCGCTGAGGCCCTGGCCGCCGATCTGCTGAACTTGCCCGACGCCCCCGTGCTCAAAGGCAAGGCCTCAAAGGCTGGCGGGCAAAGTTAAGGCGCCTCGCCCCCTCATGCCGCGCTGAACGCTGGCTTGAGGGGGCGGTCACCCGAAGGGATGTCAATGCTGGAGGCTTTGAGCCACCAGCTTTGCGCCAGGGGCCGGCTAGGGGCGGCCCGGCGCCAGGCCCTCAAGGCATGATCCGTCGCAGCAGGGCGCAACCCGTCAAAAAGGCGCCGCAGGCCGCAACCGAAATCAGCAGCAACTGCATGTCGCTCGGGAACACCAGCACATAGCCTTTGTCCTTGATCAGCGAGGCAAAGCTAGAGACGCCAAACGGCATCATGAAGAGCCGGAAGGTCTGCCAGCGGTCTGTCTGGGCGCCCTTTGCCACACTGAGCTGCAGGGCGAAGCCGATCACGGCGCTGATGCCGACCGAGTTGAGCCACAGCAGTGGCGAGGGGTCGAACAGCGTTGCCACGGTCACCAAGTACCAAATCAGATAACACCAGAGCACCTGCTTGCGCACGGGCAAGCGGGCGAAGTAATGCAGAGCAGAAACCACGCCTGTTCGGTGCAAGGCAGTTCGGGATGCCCCCTAATTTACATCGTAAAGAGAAGTTAATTATGGGGTAATCGAAAGATATTGTGCGTATGATCCATTTGTACAAATATGAACGCAATATTTTGTGTGCCGCTGACCGGCATTCATTCAAATGTGTTCGCAGCAATGAATTGTCATGAATAATTTGACGGACCTTTGTCGACGCAAATTACTCGTTGGGGCCGGAACTGCAGGAGTGTCTGTTTTGGCCGGCTGCGGCGGTGGCGGAGATACCCAGCCAGAAACGGCAGCGCCCGCTGGGGCGCGGGGCCTGCAAAGGCGCATCTTGGGGGCGCAACCCGCTGCATCAGCTGCCTCCGCAGTAGCCGCAGCGCCTGCTGCTGGTGCTGCCAGTGGTGTGACTACGGTGCCCACGCCTGCACCAGCGCCGACAGCCCCGAGTCGCGGTAACCCCTGGGTCTTGGTCGACCCTTCGCGCAATTACTTTTTCAGCCCCAAACAGCCGGATCACAGCTCGGGATTTGCCAATGTTTCAGTTGGTGAAAATGCCCTGGGCGATCTGACCATTGGATCTTGGAATACTGCCGTTGGCGATGTGGCGCTGACACATGTGCGCGAAGGCCGAAACAACGTGGGCGTCGGTGCCCTGGCCATGGCGGAAGCGATCAATCCCATCGACTGCGTGGCGATCGGCGTCGAAGCGCTGGGCAAAGTGGTCGATGGCGTAGGCGGAACAGCGGTCGGACGGCTGGCCTGCGCGACGCTGAAATCGGCCGGCAACAACACAGGCGTCGGTGATAGCACCCTGCGTTATCTGGAGTCTGGCGTCGGCAATGTGGCGCTCGGCTATACCGCCGCAGAGCAGGTCAAGGAGGGCTCGCACAACACTTTGCTCGGGGTGGCGAGTGGCAAGTTGATGCCATCGGGCGAGTACAACACGGCCGTCGGTGCGCATTCAATGACCAACGCAGGAACGAGCAGCGAGAACGTCGCCCTCGGCGCCATGTCGATGATGGATGCCAGCGGCGTTGGCAATGTCGCGGTCGGTCTGCGGGCTGGCGCCGCTTTGCGCGAGGCGTCGCGTTCCGTGTTCGTGGGGTGGATGGCAGGTGGCACGGCGGAGCAGAACGCCTCGGTCGACAACTGCGTGGTCATCGGCAACAGTACCGCTGCCCTCCGGAGCCACCAAGTGGTTCTTGGCAACGTTGACACCCAGGAATTCGTGCTCGGTGGGGTGCAATTCAACAAACAGGAACTGCTGGCCCTGCTTTCGATCATCCGACGCGGCGGCTAGCGGCCGCGCGCGAGCCTGAAGCATCCGTCCGGCGTGGCCCGCGGGAAACGCTCGCCGGGCGGTCGGGAACTCGGCAACCAGTTCCCCCTCCATCACAAACTCGGGTGCAAAGAGATGCTGGCCTCGCGCCCGCAGACGCAGCCGCTCGGCTTTGCCGGCACGAGCGGTTCGCGCAAGCACGCCTGTGGTGAGCAGGCTAAAGAGGCGGAGGAGCATGCGTCATGGAGTCACGGTAGAAGACACGGGCGCTCCGGCGTGTGGGGATTCCAGCGACCGACGCTGGTGAAGCGCCAGGGCGGTGGTGCGCCTTCGGGGGTATTTGGCTCGTCAACGAGAGTCCAGCAGCTCAATCAGCTCCTTAACGAAAGCCAGCGCCGCCTCCGGCGTCTCGAAGTGCATCTCGTTGTTCAGCTCCATCACCTCGCCGCTGGGGCCTTTGTGCACGACGGACCAACCGCCCGCGCCGCCGTCGATGGCCAGCAGGCCGAACTCGCCGGGCAGCAGGTCGCGGGCGCTGCCGGCGGTGAGCCGGATGTCGCGGCCCAGGTGGGTGTGGAAGCGTTGCATCGCGGCATTGTCTGGGGCCCGTGATACCTTTCGCACCGGCCGCAGCACTCCCTGCGGTCACGTCGCTCGGACGGTTCCGGGCGCTCACGTGAAAGTCAACACCATGTCCTCTCAGGGCCAGCGCCGCTTTGCGCGCATTGATCGCCTTCCCCCCTACGTCTTCAACATCACGGCCGAGCTGAAGCTGGCCGCCCGCCGACGCGGCGAAGACATCATCGACATGAGCATGGGCAACCCCGATGGGGCCACGCCGCCGCACATCGTCGCCAAGCTCACCGAAGCCGCGCAGCGGCCCGACATCCACGGCTACTCGGCCAGCAAGGGCATCCCGCGCCTGCGCCGCGCGATCTCGCACTGGTACCGCGACCGCTATGCCGTCGCTATCGACCCCGACCACGAGGCCATCGTCACCATCGGTTCCAAGGAGGGCCTGGCGCACCTGATGCTCGCCACGCTCGACCGCGGCGACACCGTGCTGGTGCCCGACCCGAGCTACCCCATCCACATCTATGGTGCCGTGATCGCGGGCGCGGACATCCGCTCCGTCCCCAACGTGCCCGGCGTGGACTTCTTTGCCGAGCTTGAAAAGACCATCCGCGGCAGCTACCCCAAGCCCAAGATGATGGTGCTGGGCTTCCCAAGCAACCCGACCGCGCAGTGCGTGGAGCTGGACTTCTTCGAGCGCGTGATTGCCTTGGCCAAGAAGCACGACATCTTTGTCGTGCACGACTTGGCCTATGCCGACATCGTGTTCGACGGCTGGAAGGCGCCGTCCATCCTGCAGGTCTCCGGAGCCAAGGACGTGGCGGTGGAGTTCTTCACGCTGTCCAAGAGCTACAACATGGCCGGCTGGCGCATCGGCTTCATGGTGGGCAACCGCGAGCTGGTGGCGGCCCTCGCGCGCATCAAGAGCTATCACGACTACGGCACCTTCACGCCGCTGCAGGTGGCCGCCATCGCCGCGCTGGAGGGCGACCAGGCCTGCGTGCACGAGATTGCTGCCACCTACCAAAAGCGCCGCGATGTGCTCGTCAAGGGCCTGCGCGAAGCGGGCTGGATGGTGGACTGCCCCAAGGCCTCGATGTACATCTGGGCCAAGATTCCAGACAGCTATCGGGCCATGGGCTCGGTCGAGTTCGCCAAGCATCTGCTTGCGAAGGCCAAGGTCTGTGTCTCACCCGGCATCGGCTTTGGCGACCATGGCGACGACCATGTGCGCTTTGCCTTGATCGAGAACGAGGCGCGCATCCGGCAGGCGGTGCGGGGCATCAAGGCGATGTTCAAGGCCGACAATCTCGCCCATGCTGCTCCTGCTGCTTGAAGCCCTCGGTGCGCTCGCCGTGCTCGTCCTGATCGTCTGGTGGACCATGTTCGCCGGACGCTCCAAGGGCGAGCGCCGCGACGAGTGATCAGCCGGGTTCAGCCCGGCGGCGGCAGGAAGAAGCTGCGCGGCGACTGCCGCAGCCGCGCCAGCACGGCATTGCGCACGCGCCGGCGGTCGCTGACGCGCACGCCCTGAGCGCGCAGCGCAACGCGGAAGGCGCAGTAAAAGCTCACGCCCACGTTGAGCATGCCCACGCCGAGGATGGCCACCACGCACCGCCAGAAGTCGCCCGAGGCCAGCAGGGCAGGGCCGAGCGCGCCGGCCGCTGCGGTCAGTTGCCCGGCCGACAGCGTCACGTGCCGCACCTCGATGCCCAAGCCAAAGAAGGCCAGCACCGCCGGCACCAGGCCCAGCAGCAAGCCCAGGCTGAAATTGGCCGTCAGGCCCGAGATATTGGCCCGCCACCAGGCGGCCCAGCGCTGCGCCCGCGCCTGCCCCAGCACCGCCACGATGCGCGGGTTCCAGGCGATGGCGCTGTCCAGCCGTTGGAAGACGAACCAGTTCTCCACCCAGCCCGCGATCAGGCTGGACACGAACAGCAGCACGCCGGTGAACGCCGCAAACAGCAGGGTCGGGCCGAGCAGGTCGAGCGAATGCAGCACGTAGTGCGCCTGGGCGGCGCTGATGGGCGTGCTGCCCCACAGCCAGTGCCCCAGGCCCTGGGCCAGCAGCACCAGGGGCACCACGGCCGCCACATTGCCGACGATGCCGGCCACCTGCGAGCGGAAGAGGTGGGCCACTTCGTCCACAAAGCCGTCCAGACCGTCGTCGCGCGTGACGCTGCGCGTGATGTCGCGCAGCCGCGTGGCCAGGGCCGGTGCCGTCATCGCCGGCTGCTTGGTGGCCACGGTCCAGTGCAGCAGATGCACCAGCACAAAGCTCAGCGCGTACAGCATGCCGGCCCAGAAGCCGCCCCAGAAGGCGGTGAGCCCCAGCGCCGCGAGCGCGAACTTGCCCAGCGTGGTGCCGGCAATCACGCTGCCGCCCCCCGCCGCGCGGCGCAGCATGTCACGGTACTCGGCCGGCGTGCGGGTGATGTAGTGCTCGCCCGTCTCGGCGCTGCGCTCGGTCAGCTTGCGCGCCAGCAGCGAGTAGTGCTCGGCGAACAGCGTGCGGATGCTGCGCCGCTCATGCACCTCGCGCACCAGGGTCAGGGTCAGGCGGCGCAGCTCGGGGCCGGGGTCCGGGCTGAGCAGGCAGGCCAGCAAGGCTTCGATGCGGTCGATGCGGGCCAGCATCTGCTCGACGGCAAAGATCAGGTCCACCGAGACGCCATGCGCCTCCAGATGCCCGGGCACGCTGCGCGCTGCGCTGCGGCAACGATCCAGCAGGCCGCGCAGGTATTGCAGGGCCGGCGTCAGCGGGCGGCGTGGGTTGCCGGGGTCGCGCAGCGCACGCTCCACGCCCTCCCAGGCCGAGACCAGGGACTGGAAGGGCCGTTGCTGCTGCAACGCGGCGTCCATGCGCAGCCGCATCGCCGGGGCAAAGCCGGCCGCGCGCACCTGGCTGACGAGCACCGTGATGCCATCGACGATCTCACGACGCCAGCGCTCGACGGGGGCGGCCGCAAACAGCAGACCCAAGCGGCGCACCAGCTCGTCGTCCATCGCCGCCAGCCAGGCTTCGTCAGCCGCATCGGGGAAGAGCAGCTCGAACAACTCGGACAGCTGCCGTGTGTCGGCGCTTGCCGGCAGCACGCGGCGACGCAGGCGCGACAGGAATTCGCCCCACAGCGCGGTGCGCGGCGCAAAGCCGACGTCGGCGAACAGGCTCACCGCGTCCAGCTCGGTCCAGACGCCCGCGATCACGCCCGCAAAGCGTTGGGCATGGTCTGGATGACGCTCCAGCACATTGAGCAAATGCTTGAGCCGCCGCAGCGGCAGCGGTGTACCGGACGGGGCAGGGTTGCCCTCGTCCTGCGCATCGCCCGGCGCGGCATGGCGCAGCCACTCCAGCAGCCGCACCAGCCACAGATTGCGCTCAGGCAGCGTGCTGTCCGGGTCCGCCGCATTGAGCAGGGCGGTCAGGTCCCAACTGCGGACCGTCATCGGGCGCTCAGTGGAGGCTGGCGCTATCCGCCAGCAGGAACTCGGCCACCTCGGCGTGGAAGATCTCGCAGCCTTCCGTCACGCACAGGAAGCGCCCTCGCATCGTGCCCTGGGGCGTGCCGATCTGGGCCCAGGAGCTGTACTGGAAGCTCTGCCCCGGCGCCAGCACCGGCTGGTGCCCGACGACGGCCAGGCCATCGACGGTTTGCAACTGGCCGTTGGCATCGACGATCTCCCAGTGCCGCCCGATCAGTTGGGCGAGCACGTCGCCGGTGTTCTCGATGCTCACCGTGTAGCTGTAGGCATAGAGGCTTTGCTCCAGGTGGGTCTGCTCGGGCAGTGTGGAGACGCTGACGCTGACGGTGAACTCGGGTCGGGCCATGGGCCTATTTTGCAGCCAGTGCCCGTGGCTGCTG
>CALMQC010000456.1 GCA_937871895.1 uncultured Roseateles sp.
TGAGACACAGCCCAGCGGCTACACCGAGCCGCTGCTGCACGCCTGGCGCACTCAGCGCAAACAGCGTTAGGCCACTGGAATTGGGGCCCAACTGGGCCCTCGCACCAGACTCTTGCTGGAATGCGACGATGCGAAGCTTGCAGACGGCTGTCGTTTGACTGAACCGTAAAGTTGGTCACACGCGTGACTTCCGGCACCTGCCGGAAGTTTTACTTCCCACCCTTGAAGCTGGTTACCACTGGCATGGAGTGACTATGAGTCTGGCCTTTGCTCGATCGCGCAACCTACGCGCCTCGCTGATTGCTGCGGCAACCGCGACCCTGTGTTTCACGGCATTTCAAGCGCTCGCCCAGTCAACGGCGGGAAGCATTAACGGGCGCGGTGCAAAAGGTGACGTTGTTGCCGTTGAGAACAAGTCGATCGGCCTGAGCCGACAAATCACGCTCGACGCCGACGGCGCATTCCAGATCAGCCAGTTGCCTCCCGGCACCTACTCGGTGGTGTTGACCCGGCCAAATGGCAAGAAGGAAACCGTCTCGGTGGTCGTTCAAGCCGGCGAAGGCGCATACGCACAACTCGGCAATACGCTTGAGCGGGTGGAAATCACAGGCACGTCGACCAAGAGCTTCGACGTCAAGTCCACGGAATCAACGCAGGTCCTGAGCAAAGCGCAACTGGATCGCATCCCAGTCGCTCGGAACGTCACCGCCATCACCCTGCTGGCTCCCGGCGCAACGGTGGGTGATTCTCGAATCGGACAAACCACCTCACGTGCCGGTAACGTGCCCTCACTGGGCGGTGCGTCTCCCGCAGAAAATACCTATTACATCAACGGCTTCAACGTCACGAATATCGTGAACGGGGTGGCATTCAATCAGGTCGCCTACGAAGGCGTCGCTGAACAACAGGTGAAAACGGGTGGCTATGGCGCCGAGTTTGGTCGCTCCCTCGGCGGCGTGATCAGCGTTACCACCAAACGCGGCACCAATGAGTGGACGGGCGGCGTCAACCTCAAACACAACAACTCAGCGCTTCAGGGCAAGTCGATCTATACCAAGCGCAACGAAACCACGGCCGAATGGGAAACCTATGAGCGCCCGGGTGGCCGAACAGACACCAGCTTGAATGCCTGGGTTGGCGGCCCAATCATCAAAGACAAGCTCTTCATATTTGGCCTGATTCAAGCCGCAAGCTTCAACTCTGATTCCTACTTTGCAAATACGCAGGAGGAAATCAAGAATTCAACGCCGCAATACCTGTTGAAGCTCGACTGGAACGTCACCGACAGCAACTTCCTGGAGGTTACAGCATTCAATGACAAGGCGGTCGATAAAACCAAGACCTGGCTGTCGCCTGTAGCGTATGGCAAGGAAAAGGGAGAATATAAAGGACCCAGTTCCGAGACTTCCGGCGGCAAGAATTTCATTGCGAAATGGACCAGTTGGCTGACTGATGATTTGTCCGTTTCGGCGCTGGCTGGCGTTGGCAAGTACGACCGGGCTTCTGAAGCCGCTGGCGCTGATTGCCCCGTGGTCATTGATCTGCGCACCTCGACCCGCAAAGACTACGGGTGCTTTACCGCCACGAGAATTAACGCGCCCAATGCCATCGACGAGCGTAAAGCTTATCGGATCGACGCTGAGTGGGTACTTGGCAAGCACACCGTCAAGGCCGGCCTCGACTACGAGAACTATTCCGTGGTTGACGGCACATCGACCCCTGGCGATGGCCAATACATTTTGCGCCGCCGCAACCCTGGACAACGACTGGCCAACGGGTATGTTGTCCCGGCAGGCAGTGCCATCGAACTGATTGAGTACCGCCTTTTCCAGAATGGCGGCAAATTCAAGACCACCAATTCCGCCTGGTACGTCGAGGACAGTCTCCAACTGACCAATCGCCTGGTTGTAACTGCTGGCGTGCGCAACGAATCCTTCACCAACCGCAATGCTGAAGGCACGCCGTTCATCAAGGTCAAGAATACTTGGGCGCCACGGCTCGGCGCCTCGTGGGACGTCAACGGGAATGCGGACTTGAAGGTCTACGGCAATGCAGGCCGCTACTACATTCCCGTCTACTCCAATACCAACGTCCGTTTGGCTGGTACCGAGCTGGATTACCGCGACTTTTATATGTACGGCGGCACGCTGTCGTCAGATCGATTCCAGCGCCCCACCAAGGGCAGTCAATTGGGCGAACGCGTCTATAGCAGTAACGGAAAAACGCCGAACCCGCTCAGCGTGGTGGATGCCAAGATCAAGCCGATGTTCCAGGATGAGTTCATCCTCGGCTTCCAAAAGGCCTTGGTTAGCAAATGGTCGGCTGGCGTCAAGCTGATCCACCGCAAACTACGCAGCGGCATGGACGACATCTGCAATGACGAAGGTCCATCGCAATGGGCAGCGGCCAATGGCTATACCGAAGATCAGGCCGCAGCGATTGGTGAAGCGATCGGTCATTGCTTCCTCTACAACCCTGGCAAGGCCTTGACAGCGAATATCGACATCAACGGTGACGGGCAACTCAAAGAAATCGTCATTCCGGCGGATGCTCTGCACATGCCTGCCGCCAAGCGCACGTACAAGGCTGTCGAACTGACTTTCGAGCGGGCCTGGGACAAGCGCTGGAGCTTGCAAGGTTCGTACGTGCTGTCCTACAGCAAGGGCAATGCTGAGGGCTATGTCAAATCGGACATTGGTCAAGACGACGCTGGTATCAGTCAGGACTTTGACTACCCTGGCCTGATGGAAGGTGCTGAGGGCTATCTCCCGAACGACCGCCGCCACACCTTCAAGGTCTTTGGCGCTTGGGCGCTGTCTGACGAAGTGCGGATGGGGGTCAACTTGGTGGTCCAGAGTGGTCGCCCCAAGAACTGCTTCGGCGTCTATGCAGGCACGCTGGATGGCGTGTCACAGGCCTACGGAGACGCGTCGTTCTGGTGCGGCGGCAAATTGACGCCTCGCGGATCGCTCGGTCGCCAACCGTGGACCAAGCAGCTTGACCTGCAGTTCACCTATACGCCCAGCTGGGCGCGTGGGTTCACGTTCAGCGCCGACGTGCTGAACGTCTTCAACGCTCGCGGCGTGCGCACCATGCGTGAGGAAGAACAGTCCGGCATGAACGACCCAACGTCGAACTACGGTCAACCTTTGAGTTGGCAGCCCGCTCGCTCGGTCCGCTTGTTGGCCCAGTACGATTTCTGACACTCGTTCAGACGCTGTCCGGCCGCCGCCCGAGAGGGCTGGCGGCTTTTTTTTGCCTGGTCGCAGCGCACGTACGGAACTCGCCGCCGGCTTCGCGGAAGTCCCACAAAAAATGTGGCGCTTGCGCCCGCGCCTGGATCGGGAGCGCCTAGGGGCACTCATCGTCGAGCGAAGGCGCCAGGGCTCGATGGGCTACAACAGCCAAGCGGCGACTGTCAATCACCTTGGCGGCTCCCAGGCTGGCTCGAAATTTAGTGCATGGGCTCTACGGGCCCGTTGCCGAACAGCGGAACCCAGCGAAACGCGTGGCGCCATCGCCTTCATGCTCAACGGCGACGTCCTAAAGCCGGGAGCTGTCGAGTGGCGCGGCGTCGCGTATTTGCCTCATCCGTAAAGTTTTCACAATTTCCGCCGCCAGAATTTGCAACTCCAGGGACCGGACACCGCCCCGCGCCACCCGCGCGGGTCGAAGTTCGGTGTTTTTTTAGCTGGCGCGGCGCCAACACCCATCAGCCCGCGCTCCCATTTAGGTCAGGAGTCCTGCATGCAAAGAAAGAACGTCGTCAGCGCTGCCGCGCTGCTGTGTCTCGCGTCGATCGCCTCGACAGCCATGGCCCAGCAAGCACTGGAGCGAGTTGAAATCACTGGATCGAGCATCCGACGCATCGACAACGAAACTGCGTCACCGGTGCAGGTGATCACCCAGGCCGATCTGGCCCAAGCTGGCAAAGGTACCGTTGCCGAATTCCTTCAAACACTGACGGCAGACGGGCAGGGCTCCGTCCCCTTTACTTACGGGCGTGGCTTCTCCGGCGCCACGTCTTCGGGCATCTCGCTGCGTGGCCTTGGCGCCAACGCCACGCTGGTGCTCGTCAACGGCCGCCGTGCTGGCTGACGACGCGCAGCGCAGCTACACCGACCTGAACCAAATCCCGATGGAAGCCGTTGAGCGCATTGAAGTGCTCAAGGACGGCGCCTCCTCCACCTACGGCTCCGATGCCGTGGCTGGCGTGGTCAACATCCTGCTGAAGAAGAACTTCAACGGCACGGTCGCCAAGGTCACCCTAGGCATGTCCCAGAAGGGCGACGGAGAAGAGACCCGCGCCGCAGTCACGCACGGCTTCGGCAACATGGCCACGGATGGCTACAACCTGCTGCTGAACGTTGAAGGCGGCCAGAAGCAGCCCATCTACTACCGCGACCGCATGGGCCGCGGCTCCGTGGGCGTGTCGGCCATCGGCCAGGCGCCCTGGGGCTTTGACCCCAACTCGAACGCCAGCAACAACATCAACCGCCTCGGTGGCAACGGCTGGATCCCGGCGCAGGCCAACGGCACGCGCCTGAACAACAGCGCCAGCCAGTCCATCATCGGCAATGTCCGCAACCCCAGCACGCTGGACTACTACAGCCGCTCGGACGCCAACGGCGCCGGCTTCACCCGCAAGTTCGCGAACGCTGGCTCCTACTGCGCGGCCAACACCAACCTGCCGCAGAACAACCCGTTTGGCGCTTGCATCATTGACCAGCGCCTGGCGGTCAACCAGATCCAGCCCCTGCACGAAACGGCCAATTTCTTCGGCCGCTTCACCAAGGCCCTGGGTGCTGACCACGAGTTCTTCACTGAATTCGGCTACTACCGCACCAAGTCGCACGTGGATGGCTTGGCCACGGTGCCGTCAAGCGCCTACTTCACGCCCGATGGTGTGTCCAACTCGCAAACCGCTGCCACCGTGCTTGGCGCGAGCCACCCGGACAACCCCTACTTCGGCACGGCAGCCCGCCTGTCCTACCTGCCTCTCTACGACACCGGCATCAGCGGCACCGATTCGTCGGCGAGCACCACCCGTCTCGTGTCGGGCTTCAAGGGGACCATGGGCGGCTGGGACTACGACACGGCCGTCAACTACTCCAGCGCTACGCAGACCGACACCTCGCTCAAGGTGATGGACTGGCGCGTCAAGAATGCGCTGCTGAACCCCACCGCCGCCAACGTGGCCACCGCCACCGCTTGGAGCTCCAAGTACGCCGCCCTGCCGGCCGGCACCTACTGGCGCATTGGCGAGAACGCCTCGCTGAACTCGGCCGCCATGTACGACGCCCTGCTGGCCAACAAGAGCCGCAAGGGTGAGAGCAAGACCTACGGCGCCGACTTCAAGATCTCCAAGGAAATCGCCAAGGCACCGGGCGGCCCGATCGCCATCGCCTTCGGCGCTGAGGTCCGTCACGAAGAGAACAACCTGCCCTTCTACGATGGATTGGGCAACTACATTGGCCTCTCGTTGACCAGCTACGGCGGCAAGCGCGACATCTACGCCGGCTTCACCGAAGTCGTCGTGCCGCTGACCAAGCAGATCGAACTGAGCGGTGCACTGCGCTACGACCACTACTCGGATGCTGGCAACGCCACCACCCCGAAGGTCGGTATCAAGTGGAAGCCCGTGCAGAGTCTGGCCCTGCGAGGCACCTACTCGGAAGGCTTCCGTGCGCCGTCGTCGCCCGAGAACAACCTGGGCTCCATCGCCGCCTTCAGCGGCGCGACGGTCACCGACAACGCCCGCTGCGCCAGCCTGGCTGGCCTGCCCCAGGCCACCATCGATGCCAACTGCAAGAACGTGGCCCCGGCCTTCGTGCAGCGCGGCAACCCCGACCTGAAGCCTGAGAAGTCCAAGAGCTACACCTTCGGCATGGTTTGGGATGTGTCCAGCAGCCTGAGCATGAACGTCGACTTCTGGAGCATCAAGCGCTCGGGCCTGCCTGTCCTGGAAGACACCCAGTCCGCGGTGGACGCTGGCCGCGTGGTGCGTGACACCGCCACCAAGCTCACCCCCGGAGACCTGGGCGGCATCCTGAACGGCTTTGTCGTGTTCCAGAACGCCGACCGCAGCGAGACCCGCGGTGTGGACCTGGAAGTGAAGTCGCGCTTCAAGCTGCAGAACCTCGGCCAGCTCGGTGCCAACCTGACCTGGACCCACCTGCAACGCCAACGCGTCATCACCGAAGCCGGCGACGTGCATGACTACGCCGGCACGCACGGCAATTGCGAGATCACGAACTGCATCGGCTCGCCCAAGACCAAGGTCAGCCTCGCGCTGTCGCTGGACATGGGCCAGTGGCGCCTGGGTTCGAACATCAACTACCGCGGTGGCATGTCGAACAAGCTGGAAGCTTCGGACACCGAGTGCGCGCAGACCACGGCCAACGGCGCTGACTTCCCCAAGGGCTGCCGCGTGTCTTCGTTCACCTCGACCGACCTGTCGGCCCTGTTCCGCGCCACCAAGCAGTTGGAGTACAGCGTGGGCGTGAGCAACGTGTTTGACCGCAAGCCCGCCACCGACTTCGAGACCTACGGTGCCATCGGCTACTACCCGCTGGACTACGTCGGCGCCATCGGCCGCGCCTTCAAGGTCTCGGTGCGCTACATGTTCTGACCGTTCCTGACCGGCCTGCCTCCCCTGGGCAGGCCCCTCGAGAGGGCGCATCCCTGATGCGCCCTCTTTTTTTTGGCTCGGACGGGCCGGCGAGAATCGCGCCCGCCCCCGCTGTTGAAGCTCCTGCATGACACCCTCATCCACCCCCGCCAACCCCGAAGTTCTCGTCATCGGCGCCGGCCCCGCAGGTTCCGCCTGCGCCCGCGTGCTGGCGCAGGCCGGGCGCCGCGTGTGGCTGATGGACCAGCACCCGCTAGGCCGCGACAAAACCTGCGGAGACGGCCTCATCCCCGACGCCCACCAAGCGCTGGCGCGCCTGGGCCTGCTGGACGCCGTGATGGCGCGCGCCGAGCCCGTCGCGCATGTGGCCTGCATCGGGCCTCGCGGCGGCCGGATCGACGTGCCCGGCACCCTGGCCGTGCTGCCCCGGCGCGAGCTGGATGAATTGCTGGCGCGTGCTGCCATCGAGGCCGGCGCGCATTTCGAGCAAGCGCGCTTCGAGGCCCCGCTGGAAGCGGCGGGCCGCGTCGTCGGCGCGCGGCTCAAGCGGGGCGATGAAGTCATCGAGCTGCGCGCCCCCTGGGTCGTGCTCGCCACCGGCGCGGTCCCCAAGGCGCTGCAGGCTGCCGGCATGTGCGAGCGCCACACCCCCAGCGGCGTGGCTCTGCGCGGCTACATCAAGGCGCCGAGCATGGTCGGGCGCATCAAGGCGCTGGAAGTGGTGTGGCACCAGGCCGTGCGGCCGGGCTATGGCTGGATCTTCCCGGCGCCGAACGGCTGCTTCAACATCGGCGTCGGCGTGACCGACTCGCACAAGGACCTGAACGGCAAGGGCCAGAAGAAGGACGTCAACCTGCGGGCCATCTTTGACGCCTTCGTGGCGGCCTACGCACCGGCCCAGCAACTGCTGGCCAAGGGTGAGTGGGTGGGCGAGCTCAAAGGCGCACCGCTGCGCTGTACCCTCACCGGCGCGCGCTGGACGCGGCCCGGCGTGCTCGTGACGGGCGAGGCCGCCGGCAGCACCTACTCCTTCACCGGCGAGGGCATCGGCAAGGCGCTGGAGACCGGCATGCTGGCGGCCGACGCACTGCTGGCCGCCTTTGACGACGACACCGCCGCACGCGCCCGCTACGAGGCTGCGCTGACCGCCCTCCGCCCCAAGTTCGAGCTCTACGAGCGCGCCAACCGCGTCAACGCCTACCCCTGGCTGGCCGACCTGCTGATCTGGCGCGCCAAGAAGAGCCCGCGCCTGCTCAAACGCATGAGCGGCGTGCTCAACGAGACCAGCAACCCGGGCAACCTCGTCAGCCTCAAGGGCCTGGCCCGCTTGTTCACCGAATAGGCCCGCTCGCGCGCTGCGCGCCGCCGTTCACCCGGCTGCGGCACCCGCCGCCCCACGCCGCGCCTAGACTCGCGGGCCATGCCTGAGACGCCCGACACCTCCTGTGGCAAGCCGACGCTGCGCGACTGGCGGCAGTGGTTCTACCCTGGCCCCACCCGCCGCTTCAGCACGGACGAGATGGCGCGTGCCGGGCAGCAGCCCTGGCCCGAAGGCATCGATGCCTATTTGCTGATCAATGCGCTCGTGATCGTCGGGACGACCTGGCGCCCCAGCAAGCCCGCCTTCACCTTCTCGCTGGTGATGGCCGGCACCTTGGTCGCCACGGTCGCCATCCTGGCCGTGGCGCGGCTGCTGTGGCGGCGCCCTACGCGCCTGCTGCTCAACGTCGCCAGCTATGGCGCCGTGACCGTGGTGATGTTGGTGGTGGCCCTGCTGATGGCCGACCGCCAGCGCGCCACCGCGCAAGCCCTGCTGCCGCTGGCGCTGGCCGCCGTGACGGTGAGCATCTCCGGCTGGTGGATCCTGACGCTCTACCGCGTCGCGCAGATCGAGTCGCGGCTGCGCGAGCTGGACGAGCAGGCCGAGCGCGAGCGCCTCGCCTCGCAGCTGGCGGCTGCTCAGATCCAGCCGCACTTCCTCTTCAACACCCTCGCCTCGCTGCAGCACTGGGTGGACACCGGCGACGCCCGCGCCGCGCCGCTGTTGCGCAGCTTCACGGCCTACCTGCGCGCCACGCTGCCGATGTTCGAGCATGCGCTGCTGCCGCTGGCCAGCGAGATCGACATGGTGCGCAGCTACCTGGAGATCATGCAGGCCCGCCTGGGCGAACGCCTGCGCTTCAGCATCTCCGTGGACCCGGTCGTCCACCTCCAGCTGCCGCCCGGCACCTTGCTCACCTTGGCCGAGAACGCGATCCGCCATGGCATCGAGCCCCAACTCGCCGGCGGCGCCATCGAGCTGCGTGTGATGCAGGCCGAAGCTGACGCGGTCCTGCAGGTCCGCGACGATGGTGCCGGCCTCGACCCAGCCGCGCAAGACGGCGTGGGCCTCGCCAACACCCGCCGCCGCCTGGCCCAGGCCTTTGGCGAGCGCGCCAGCCTGCAACTTGAGCCCGCCGAGCCCGGCTGCCTCGCCACCCTCACCCTCCGCCCATGAACGCCCTGCTCGCCGACGACGAAGAAGCCCCGCGCGAACAACTGCGCGCCGCCCTGGCCCGCCTGTGGCCCGAGCTGCACATCGTGGCCACCAGCAGTAATGGCGCCGAAGCCTGGGACGACTGCCTGCAGCACGAGCCGCAGATCGCCTTCCTCGACATCCGCATGCCCGGCCTCACCGGCCTTGAAGTGGCCCGCCGCCTCGCGCGGCTCGCACAGCCGCCGCTGATCGTGTTCGTCAGCGCGCACCAAGACCACGCGCTCGATGCCTTTGACGCCGGCGCCATCGACTACGTGCTCAAGCCGGTCGAAGACGCCCGTCTCGCGCAAACGCTCACCCGCCTGCGCCAGCGCCTGCAGCAGCCCGCGCCCGATGCCGCGATGTTGCAGCGCCTGCTGGCCCAACTCACGCCGCAACGGCCGGCCAGCCGCCCCATCCAGGCCAGCCTCGGCCGCGAGGTCAAGCTGATCCCGCCCGAAGACGTCTTCTACTTCGAGGCCGACAGCCGCTATACCCGCGTCGTCTACGAGGGCGGAGACGCCCTCATCCGCACCCCGCTGCGCGAGCTGCTGACCCAGCTCGACCCCGAGCAGTTCTGGCAGATCCACCGCAGCGTGCTGGTCAACAGCCAGCGCATCGCCACGGCGCTGCGCGTGGACGAGAACAACATGGTCGTCACGCTCAAGGGCCGCGAAGAGAAGCTGCCGGTGTCGCGGCAGTTCCAGGGGCTGTTCAAGGGGCAGTGACGCCGACGAGGCCGCGCACGAGCGGCACCCTGCGCAGCCCCAAGTAGGCCAGCGCACAGAGGCCGAAGGTCAGAAGCAGCACGAGCAGGGCTTCCAGCCCCCAGGGCAGCGCCACGGGCCGCAGTGCCTGGGTCAACAGCACGATCACCGTCTGGTGCAGGATGTAGGCACAGAACACGCCTTTGCTGACGGCGCGCACCCAGGGGCGAGGCGTCGCGAACAACCGCTGCGCAAAGCCACACGCGGCCACGATGGCCCACCAACTCATCAGCGCCCACACCGTGCGCTGCAAGACCATCACGGCGGGTGGCGCTGGAAGGCCCAGCCAACCCTGGGCATAGGTTTGCCACAGCGCCCAGCCCAGCACGGCCAGCACCAGCGCGGGCCAGCGGGCACGCTGGGCGTGCGGCCAAAGCCCTTCAGCCCACGGCGTGCGGCTCGCCCAGCCGAGCGCGAACAGCCAGCCGAAGATCAGGTGGTTGTACGGGTCCACCACGAAGTTGTGCGTGGACGGGAAGTGCGGCAACACCGCTAGGCGCGCCACGATCAAGGGCAGCGCCGGCACCAGCAGCCAGGCCCAGGTGGGCATGGCCACCGGCCGTGGCCGCCAGGGCAGGCGGCGCGCCGCCGCAACGACCAGCGTGGCGATCACGGCATAGGGCCAGAGGTAGGCCACAAACCACAGGTGGTTCCAGGTCGGCACATCCAGGCACTCCTTGCCGCGGCAGAGGTGCGCGGGCTTGAGGTATGCCGCCCAGAAACTCAGGTAGCTGCCATCGCCGAGCATCAGCTCGGGGGCTTTGGTCAGCAGCTCAAAGTAGGTCTGCGGCGGCACGATCACCAGCATGCCGAAGATCAGCGGCAGCAGCAGCCGCTTGGTGCGGTCCTTCAAGGTGCCCGCCACGCCCCGGCGCGCCAGGAGGTCATGGCAAGCCGCCCCGGCCACCAGGAAGAGCAGCCCCAGCCGCCAGGGCGCGCTCATCAGCATGAAGGGTTCGAGCGCATGGCTCGCGGCCGGGCTCTTCACGTGCCAGTCCCAGGTCACGTAGTACATGCCCACGTGGTACGGGATCAGCAACAGGAAGGCCGCGACGCGCAGGCCGTCGAGGAAAGGGAGGCGTTGAGTGTTCATGCCCCACAGCGTGCCGGCCGCCCTGCGATCTCGCCAGCACGGCGGGGCGAGTCGTCAGCGCGCCGGGGCGAGTTGCTGCAGCAGGCTGCGATGCGCGCGCGAGACGCGCAGTTCTTGACCGCAGCGCATCGTCAGCACCGCCTCGCCACTGGGCAGCGGCTGGCACTGCATCACATGCTGCGGGTTCACGGCGTGGCTGCGGTGCACACGCAGGAAGAGCCCCGCCCACGCCGGCCGC
>CALMQC010000457.1 GCA_937871895.1 uncultured Roseateles sp.
CCACCAGCTGGCCGACCTGGAAGTGCTCCAGCTCGGCCAGGGCGAGCTGTTCACCCGCTTCCGCGAGGCCACGCGCCAGCGCCGCGAGAACCGCCGCGAAATGGCACAAAGCGCCGCGAGCAGCCCTGAGGCTTGGCCCGCCGTGAACCCGGTGCGCGAGCAGATCCGCCCGCTGGAGCAGCAAGCCGCCACCGCGCGGCTGCTGCACGCCCACGGCTCGCCCAACCAGCTCGAAGAGGTGCTCACCGAGTTCTGGTTCAACCACTTCAACGTCTATGCCGGCAAAGGCCCGGTGGGCGTGCTGGTGGCCGACTACGAGGCCCGCGCCATCCGTCCGCACGTGCTGGGCCGCTTCCGCGACCTGCTGGGCGCCACGGCCAAGCACCCGGCCATGCTGCTCTACCTGGACAACGCGCAGAGCGTGGCCCCGGGCTTCAAGCCGCGCGGCAGTGATGGCGAGCCACGTGGCCTGAACGAAAACTACGCCCGCGAGCTGATGGAGCTGCACACCCTCGGCGTGGACGGCGGCTACACCCAGCGCGACGTGACCGAGCTGGCGCGCATCCTCACCGGCTGGGGCCTCGACGCACGCGCCCGGGGCGACGAGATCTTTGAGTTCAACGCCCGCCGCCACGACCCGGGCACCAAGACCTGGCTGGGCGAGACCCTGCGCGGCCGGGGCCAATATGAAGGCGAACACGCGCTCGACGTGCTGGCCCGCCACCCGGCCACCGCGCGCTTCGTGAGCTTCAAGCTGGCCCAAGCCTTTGTGGCCGACGAGCCGCCGCCCGCCCTGGTGCAACGCCTGGCCGAGCGCTTCACCGCGACCGATGGCGACCTGCGCGAGTTGACGCGCGCCTTGATCCAAAGTCCCGAGTTCTGGAGCCGCGAGGCCTTCCAGGCCAAGTTCAAGACGCCCTACCAGCACCTGCTCTCCAGCCTGCGCGCGGTGGGTGCCCCGATGCTCCCGACGCCGCAAGCCCTCAATCTGCTGCAACAGGCCGGGCAGCCGCTCTACGGCGCCGTCACGCCCGACGGCTACAAGAACACCGCTGCCGCCTGGCGCAACCCCGAGGCCCTGACCCAGCGCGTGCAATGGGCCACGCGGCTGGCCCAGGGCCGCTCCGCCGACGCCTTGCTCGCCACGCTCGGCCCGGCAATCAGCGAACGCACGCGCGAGGCCGTGCGCACCGAAGCCCCCGCAGCCCAAGCCGCGCTGCTGCTGGCCAGCCCTGACTTCATGAAGCGATGAGCCTGCTGCGCCGCCACATCCTGCACTTCGGGGCCACCACGCTCGCGGGCCTGCCGCTGTCGCTGCGCGCCGCGCCCGAACAGCCCACCCGCAAGCTCGTCGTCGTGATGCTGCGCGGCGCGGTGGACGGGCTTTCCGTCGTCGCTCCCTATGGCGATGCGCACTACGCCGCCAGCCGCCCGCAGCTCGCCCTCAAGGCACCGGGCACGGCGGACGACGCCCTGCTCAAGCTCGACAACCTCTTCGGCCTGCACCCCGCGCTCGCGCCGCTGCACCGGCACTTTGAGGGCGGGCAGCTCGCCTTCGTGCACGCCAGCGGCTCGCCTGACCCAACCCGCTCCCACTTCGACGCGCAGGACTACTTCGAGTCCGGCACGCCGGGCCGCAAGTCCACGCCCGATGGCTGGATGAACCGCCTGCTGACCGCCCTGCCCGGCGAGCCCAGCCCCACCCGCGCCATCAGCCAAGGCAACACGCCGCCGCGCATCTTCGCCGGCCCCGCCAGCGTCGCCTCGCTCGGACTCGGGCGCGAGGCCACGCAGCGCCGCGCCATCGACGAGCCCCGCATGCAAGGCGCGCTGGCCAAGCTCTACGAAGGCGATGCCCAACTCGCCGGCACCTACCGCGAGACCGTCGAAGGCCGCCGCGAGATGTCGCGCAGCATGGCCAGCGCCGAGCGCCAGAACATGGCCCGCATGGGCGACCCGACGGCCGATGCCGGCGCGCCGTCTGCCCGCAGCTTCGCCGCCGATGCCAAGCGCCTCGGCCAGCTCATCCAGCACGACCCGCACACCCAGCTCGCCTTCACCGCCGTGGGCGGCTGGGACACCCACGTCAACCAAGGCGCCGCCCAAGGCCAACTGGCCAACAAGCTCGCCGCGCTGGGCCAAGGCCTCGCCGCACTGGCCGATGGCCTCGGCGACAGCCTGCGCGACACGGTGATCGTCGTGGCCAGCGAGTTCGGCCGCACCGTGCGCCAGAACGGCACCGGCGGCACCGACCACGGCCGCGGCAATGTGATGTGGCTGCTCGGCGGCCCGGTGGCCGGGGGCAAGGTGCTTGGCGAATGGCCGGGGCTCGACACGGCCGCCCTCGCCGACGGCCGCGACCTGGCCGTGGTGACCGACTTCCGGCAGGTGCTGGCGCCGGTGTTGCAACGGCACTTGGGGCTGAGTGAGGCGGGGCTGGCAGCGGTGCTGCCGGGGCTGCCGGCGGGCTCGGCGCTGCTTGCGCGTCAACTGCTCAGGGCCTGAGGCTGTTCATGGCGCACCTGCCGCTTCATCGCGCTGACTTGCCGGCGGTGCTGGCGG